>DASTZT010000361.1:0-3948 GCA_035764225.1 Ktedonobacteraceae bacterium | reverse complement strand
ATGCCGTAATGAGACAAGACCGCCAGATCATATTTCGCGTTATGCATATACTTGCGCACCGCCTCATCTTCCAGCACCGGCTTGAGCTTTTCTAGCACGAAGGAGAGTGGCAATTGCGTCCCTGGCTCCTGCCCATCAACGGTCGTTGTATGGCCAACGGGAATATAGTACGCTTCTCCTGCCGCCATTGAAAAAGACAGCCCTACCAGTTGAGCATGGCGCTGATCGTCGGAAGTTGTCTCGGTATCGACCGCTACTTCACCCACATCGTAAAAGCTCTTGACGAGCACGCGCAACGCCTCTTCGGTAGAGACGATCATCGTATTGGTGCTCTGGCTGCCTTCTTCGTCAAGCAGCAGAGGCACGCCGGAGCCAGCAGGACCGGGCAGACGCAATTTATGCACGATCTCAGTATGAGGTTCCGCAACTTCAAAGAGGCTCAGCTGCATCGGTCCTTCTTCAACTGCGGTGGATGATGCAGGAGACGATGAAGCGGCAGACTGCCTTTTGGGAGTGGTCAAAACGCTGGCGGTTTCCTCACCAGGCGGTGTTGGCGGCTGCATTACCGGAACAACCCCGACAGGTGGGGCATAGAGGAGATTCTCCTCTGGCGCTTCATCGCTGGCAATCAGCGTTTCCTGGGCGCTTTTTTCGGGGGGAGCAGGCAACAGTTCTTCGGGGATATTACTGATCCCCAGGCGGCGGAAAAGCGCCAGGACACGCTCAACTAGCGAACGGAACTCCAACTGACGGAAAAGCGCCAGCACCTTCTCAGTATCGACATGCGTCAGCCGACAGGAGGGTAGATCAAGCCGGACAGGAGCGTCCAGCACAATCGTTGCCAGGAATTTACTTTGCCGCGCCTGATCGGCAGCCTCCTGCAACAGCTTTTTTTCTTTTGGCTTCAACTCATCGACATGCGCCAGAACGCCTTCTAGATCGCCATATTCATTGATTAGCCGACTCGCCGTTTTCTCACCAATGCCGGGCACCCCTGGAATATTATCCGATTTATCGCCCACCAGCCCCTTGAAATCTGGCAATCGCTGTGGTGGAAGGCTATAGCGGGCCTTTGTCTCTGCCTCGTCATACTCGGTCACTTCTGAAATGCCGCGTTTCGCAACTTTTACCCTGACATGATCGTTGACCAGCTGCAATGTATCCATATCACCAGTATAGATAACCGTATCAACACCCTCCTGAGCCGCCTGGACAGACAGCGTCCCCAGGATATCGTCGGCCTCGTAGCCATCTTTTTCATAGATCTGGATGCCAAAAGCCTGGACAACGTCGCGAATGCGCCCAAACTGCGGCTTCATATTATCGGGCAAGGTGGGACGATGCGCTTTGTAGGGAGTATATTCCACATGGCGAAAGGTCGGTGTAGGCCGATCAAAGGTCACGGCGATATAATCAGGCTTTTCTTCCAGCAACGCCTTCATCAGCATCGAAGTAAAGCCAAAGGTGGCATTCACTGGCTCGCCTGAGCTGGTAGAAAGATCATCTGGCACAGCATGGAAAGCCCGGTGGATAATGGCATGCCCATCAACCAGCACAAGTTTTTTCGGTTTCATTGTTTCGTTCATATTTTTACCCCGTCTCTCAATCAGTTCTCTATTCTTGGTCCCATACTAGAATCTGGCAATCCTCCCTGCAAGCCTGTACCTACCTCATGTTACAGAACGTAGGGAATTCCAACAAATGTCCGTCAGATAGCCAGGAATGGACGATGAGCTGCAATAATCCTTTCGAATTTCTGTAACCCTATTACCCTGTTTGTCAACTTTTGAGAAGCTTCAAGCGTAATTACTACAAAGTTAAAATAATCTCTATTGACGATATGTACAAATATAGCCGCACCCTTTCTCATATTGAGGATAAGCCATTGGAAATAGCGATCATATCCCTGTTGTTCGGCTCTACCATAAAACTTTGCATCGGATCAAATAGCCACTCAAACCCGTAGAGGTCATTCCGAATGATATAAAAGGCTTGATGACCTCTTGCAAGTACTAGTCAATGCCATTTGTTCCTGTTGTATTTTACTGTGTTTGCGTTGAGATGTATAGTATAGTTAACTGGCAAGCAGTGATGTATTGTTTTTACGTTGAGACATAAATTACGCAATGGAGCGTAGGACTTAACTAGAACAATATTTGAGTACTATGCGTTTGGGAAACCTTGCATAGAACTCTTACACTTACAGTCAGTGTAACTCGTCTTCAGAATGTGCTGAGGGTGATACATGATGGTTGTTGTTATTCTACAGGCAAAGGGGGAAAAAGATGTCCCGAAAGAGTAACGTCATTTCAGAAAAGCACTTCAATGGTGTAGGAGATGGTATCATGGCAGAAGAGAGAAGAGAAGAGCTATTGACCGTTCGTGAAGTCGCACGCCGTTTACGTGTTGATGACACAACAGTTCGTCGTTGGATCAAAAGCGGTGCGCTAGAAGCTATTACGCTTCCTCACCGAGGCAAGCGTCAGGCTTACCGCATTAAGAAGTCAACGCTGGACAACTTGCTCAATAGCTCGGTCCCGTTGGTATAGTAACCGACAGATATTGCCCCTCTCTAACCAGGATTTCGACGACCAAGAGTGTGGAATATATGGGATGAAAACCCACAAACGGGTTGCCAGGGATACCTTCAGGGTACCTCGGCTCCCCGTCCTGGCTATCTATCCGGGCCTGGGTGGTGTTTCTAAGTAGCGGGGCATAAGCTAACTTTTGACGTAACATCGACATGTATATACATTTGCATGTATGTACATGTCGATGTTGCATTATTTTCCGCTTCAGCAAGCTCGATGATTGGCTCACCAGTGATCTATATTTGTCGATATCAATATATACCAAGAGTACACTGATAGAGGGTAGCAGCAGAGGGAGGTTTCTACCTGGATGTCAAGAAGAGACAGGCTCGACAAAGAGAAGGGACAGACTTGCCATGAAAATAGCCATCACCGGGGGAGCAGGTTTCATTGGAACGCATCTCGCCAAAGCATATCTGGATGCTGGCCATGATGTTCTCGTGATCGATAGCCTTGTACACGGCTCTCGTCATATTTTAGACCCCCGCGCTCGCTTTTATCAGGTCGATATTCGCGAAAGTAAGATCCATACCATCTTGCAACAAGAGCGCCCTGACATCGTCAGCCATCACGCGGCGCAGCGGCCTCATAGCGTCATTGGAGAGCAATCGCTCCTTGATGCGGATGTTCATGTGCGTGGGTTGCTCAATATCCTGGATGCGTGTGTCAATGCCTCTATACCTAAAATTATTTACGTTTCTGGCGGCAACAATCTTTACCAACCGACAGATGCCGAATATCATCTGATTACGGAGCATGCCCCGCTTTGTCCGCGATCTCCTCACGCTATTAGCAAGGTTGCCGGTGAGTGGTATGTACGCTATTATACTGAGCACTATGGTCTGAAACATGCTATTCTGCGTTATGCTAACGTTTATGGGGAGACGCCAGATATTTATGCCACTTATGCCCATCATGACCTCAGTTATTACATCTGTATGCTGAGAGAAAATCGCCGCCCTATCATTCGCGGCTCAGGCAATGAGATGCAGGACCATATTTTTATCGATGATGTTGTGCATGCTAACCTCTGCCTCCTCAAACGCGGAGAAAATCAGACGCTACACATTAGTTCCGGTTCTAGCTACACGCTCAACCACTTGTTTCAGACGACAGCTCAGATTTTGCACAGCGAGCTTGAGCCGATCTACCTCCATCCCACCGCTCCTGCGGCAGAGCAAACGGGGGTGGCGCTGGATAATACACGCGCTCAGCATATGCTACGATGGCAACCTGAGATCGCGCTTCAGGAAGGTATTATACTTGCCATAGCCCGTTTAGCAAAGCGTGAAGATCTGGTGGAAGCCACGAGCACATTGACAGCGCCTTCAAAGACCGAGACAGGGGAAGCGGCCCT
>DASTZT010000360.1:0-3531 GCA_035764225.1 Ktedonobacteraceae bacterium | reverse complement strand
CAGATCCTCTGGCGAGACTTTCAGAACAGCAAACAACATATCCTGCACGGCGTGAATGTCCTGGCGTAATGTGGCCAGTTCGCGCTCCTGACGGATAGTGCGGGTATGTTGAAAGCCGCAAGCCCTGGCGACCGCCGCTAGATCAGTACATATTGCCGTATGGGTGAGCTGCTGACCCGTTTCGCCAAAACGTTCGTTGTCTATAACCACGATGCGCAGATTGGGCGGACGTTGAGCTGCGATGGTTGCCAAACTGCCCAATCCCATCAGCATTTCGCCATCGCCTGTCGCCACCAGCACGGTGCGCTGCGGTTGTGCGATTGCCAACCCCAAACCTAGCATCGCCGCGCCTCCCATCGCTCCCCACAAAGGGAAATCGAGCGGCTCATCGCCACACGCCGCAAGATCATAAGCGGGCGCACCTAAACCAGCCACGACCAGTAAATCACCACGATCCTGCAAAAGCTCGCGTAATGCCGCGCGTCGATTGAGCATGCTCACTTATCACCTCTCGCGAAATTCTTTGCTCCGATCAGCCTCTGTGAGAGCAGCACAGCCACTCGGCAACGGCTCTGAAACGCTTGCATGGTTGCCGCTTCGATGGTAGGATCGGCATCTTCAAGCGTATCGACGCGATACACCATGACCCCGCTCGCTTCTAGTAGTGTCTGAGCGTTCTGCCCCATCGGCACCTGCCAGGGGTTGAACTCGCCCCACTCGCCGCGCATGGTGACGAGCATGAGCAATGGCATATTGCAGAGGCGTGGCAGTGAAAGCATATTGAGGCAGTTGCCGACGCCGCTGGATTGCATCAGCAGCGCGGCACGCTTCCCACCCAGGAACGCACCAGCCGCAAAGGCGATCCCCTCTTCTTCGGTCGTCAACGTCACTGTACGCATCGCCTCATCGAGCTGGCACAACTCGATCAAACGCTTCAGCCCGCCATCTGGCACAAAGGCAATCATAGCGATGCGATGCGCCTTAAATAGGCTGTGGGCACGATCCGCCCAATCCGTTGCCTTCTGTTGTTCATTCATCATCGTTATTGAGCGCCAGTTCTCTTGCTCAGGAAACCTTCTGCCCGGTGGTCTGACAGACTTCATCATAGGCCACCTGGATCGTTCTCGGCAGACGTTCCTCGCGTGTGCGAGGAGCTACAGCTTGCAACTCAGCCGCTACTCTCGTAACGCAGGCATCCTGGTCCAGCCCATCTGTCACGGCATTGGCCACGCGAGTACGCAATTCTAGCATCCAGGTACGCAAAACGCCTAGAGCATCAGGGGCTTGAATCGGGCCATGTCCGGGGATCACATGCTGCGGTTCCAACTGCTCTAAACGCTCCAGGAAAGCGATCCAGTTGGCAAGATTGCCACCCGGCGGCATCGCTGGCACCAATCCGTTGAACAGCAGATCGCCGGTAAATAATGTGCGCGATTGTGGCAACCAGGCGATACTATCGGTCGGGCTGTGGGCAACGCCAAAGTGAATGAGCTGGACCTCAATATCACCGACAAAAACCGTGAGGGTATCTTGAAACGTGAGCGATGGGGGCGTGATGGTAATATCGCCCAGCATTTCAGCTGCCTGCGGATTTTGCTTAAATGCGGCAACCGCTTCCTGGCCCGTTGCTAACATTGTCTCACGCACCCCCTGATGCGCGATAATCAAGCCATCGGCAAAGACCTGATTGCCAAAGACATGATCGCCATGAGGATGGGTATTAAAAAGGCTTAACGCCCCCTGCTGGCAACGCTCCTGAGCGGCGGCGCGTAGAGGTGTAGCTTCCGCGACGCTGATCCCAGAGTCAACCACCAGGGCGCTACCGCCGCTAGCGATAATGCCCCGATTGCAAATGCCACCGAAGGCCGCCTGCACGCCGGGAACAACTTCCTGTAAAGTAAAATCAGGCATAGATCTTCCTTTCAGCTTCTCAATCTATCTTCTAGCTGCTTTCTAACCCTTTATATGTATCACATATTGGATGAGAATGACCAGGATAAATGCTCTTTGACGAATTGCTGTGGGAAATGGCAGGCACACACGTTGCGGGTTGCCCACGGTCTGTGTCGAGAACAGGGATTCCCACCAGGGCAAGCGCGAGGCCCCTTCCACCCTTCGTCCGCCTCCCCTTGCCCCTACCGATCCCCACAATTTCGCATTCCCCAGCGAAACAATCGTCATGGAACAGGGGTCGGACGGATGCCGGTAGGGGCAAGGGGATGGGCTGGCGGAGAGGTGGGGGCCTCGCGCTTGCCCTGGTTGAAGACATCTTCTTTGGCATATCCCGCAGGGAAAGATGCGGTCGTTGTGGTTGCGATATGCTATCTATCAGGTCAAACGGAACTCGCTCGAATAGGTGCTTGCTGCTGTGCCTGGAGTAGTCTCGGAGCCGCTGCGATAGTCCAGCCGGGCGCGATAGACACCAGCAGACCACGGACCGGTGGTGGAGATGCTCACATCCATGCTCGCTCCTGCGTTCAAGGAGTGCAGGCGCGTCACAATCATCAGCCTGCAAGGGGCCATCGGCAACCAGGAATCGCCAACCGCTCGCTGCACTGTGAGCACGGTACAGTTCGTCTTATGATCGGCGAAGTTGATCGTCTGCTTGCTCTGATTCTTAATGATTATATGGACGGTGCTCCCAGCCTGGTAGCTTGCCGCCCCCACTTGCAAGATTACGTTCTCGGTTGGCGATTGAACTGGTGGCTGCGTAGGAGCAGGAGTTACGTTGCTTCCGGCCCCTGTGGGAGTGGGCGTCACGCCATTGCCTGATCCCGTAGGGGCCGGGCTTGCCCCTGCCCCACTGCCACTCGCGCTTCCATCGTTATGCCCACAGCCAGCCAGCAAAACCATAAGAAGAATGCCAATCGGCAAAAGCCAGCGTTGAGAGTTATACATCGCAACAGACCTTCCTTCCTGCTCATCTATTTCACCCCTGCGCTCCATAGGGGCTAGGCAACCGCAAGGGTTGCTCCTACCTTTATGAAAAAGACGTTTCTGTCCCTTCAAAAGTTCCCGGAAGGTATGAAGGCGCTGCTCTCGTTCTCGGCTTTACCGCGCAATTTGCTCGTTAAGCGTTCTTTTTGCGCTCTCCTTCACACATATTATAGAGGTCTTTCGCAACATCACGCCAGGCTTCGTCCATTTGGGAACTGGACAGGGAACTTATTGGTTTGCCATCACGCGGAAGGGGAAGCAGTCCCTCGAAGGGTGCGCCGGGCCAGTCAGTAGGGCGAACGCGGATAGGGATAACAACAGCTTTGTCATCTGCACGTTGTTGCATCGCAAGTTCCATTTCGGTATAGCATTCCTCAGAAGCTGCAAAATCTGGGCTGACCATCAAGAGAATAATGCGAGAAGAGATTATATGTTTACTAACTTCTTTAAGCTTGTCTGTGCCACCAGAAAGGCTATCCTCATCCCAAAGCTCTATTAGCTTACTTCGTATCTGGGGGGCAAGGTGCGTCCTGAGGCGCTCCTTATAATGCTTGTCGGCCTCAGCGTAGATAATAGAAATCTTGATTGTATTGG
>DASTZT010000359.1:0-9966 GCA_035764225.1 Ktedonobacteraceae bacterium | reverse complement strand
AACCAAAACCTTCGAATTTCCTGATTGTTCGTTCGATCTGGTGCATTCTCGCTTCATTACCGGCTTCATGCCTGCTGCCGTCTGGCCAAAATTGCTGCAAGAATGCAAGCGTGTGCTACGCCCTCAAGGGACACTCATTCTGACCGAAGCGGAACTGCCGATCAGCACGAGTCCAGCTTTTGAACGCTTGAGTATGCTCTTGACCCAGGTGATACATAAATCAGGCCAGGGTTTTTCACCGGATGGTCGTCATCTCGGCATCACCCCGATGCTTAATCGCCTGTTACGAGAAGCTGGCTTTCAACAACTTCAGCAAGTAGGCCATGTTACCGATTTTTCAGTCGATGCTGAATTGCACAAAGATTATTTTTATCCCAACCATGTGACAATGTACCGCTTGCTCCAGCCCTTCCTGGTGCAGGCAGGAGTCATCACCCAGGAAGAGGTAGGCAGACTCTATGAACAAATGTTAGAAGAAATCCAGGCAGACAATTTTGGGGCCGTTGCCTATACGATTATTGCATGGGGCAAGAAAGGATAGCCTTGTAGTGGCGACAGCAGATACTCCTCGCGAAGAGGAGGAAGGAAAGTATTTCACCGACACGGAGAACGCTGCCGAAATAGCTCGCCTTGTCAGGCAGTCCCATACCATCACCAAAATCCTCGGTCAATTATTTCCTCACGGGTTAGATCTTCGTACTATTCATGACGTTCTCGATATTGCCTGTGGTCCCGGCACCTGGGCCCTTGAAGTTACACAGTTGTATCCACAAATGCAGGTGACTGGCTTCGACATCAGCAGACATATGATCGATTATGCCAGATCCATTGCTGCGACCGAGGGAAAACACAACGCCCATTTTCGCGTGATGGATGCGACCAAAGCTCTAGATTTTCCCGATGGCTCGTTCGATCTGATCAATGCCCGCTTTATTTTTGGCTTTATGCGACCAACGACCTGGCCCCGCTTGCTACAAGAGTGTCAACGTTTGTTGCGTCCAGGCGGCACGATTATCCTGACCGAAGGGGAGTTGCCAATCACCACCAGCCTCGCATTCGAGCGCATCAGTAGAATGTTCGCCCAGGCGTTGAAGGCAGTTGGACAGAGCTTCTCAGCCGATGGGGGACACCTGGGCATTACGCCTGTGCTGGCACGTCTGGTCCGAGAAGCAGGCTTTCGGGAGATCCAACAATTGTTTCCGGGTTTTGATATGTCAGCAGGAACAGACTTACATAAAGATTTTTTCTATCCCAACTTTGTATCAGCCTTTAAACTTGACCAGCCCTTTCTGATCCAGGCAGGCGTTACTAAGCAGGAAGAAATCGACAGACTCTATAGTCAGATGCTGGATGAGGTGAATATGGACGATTTTGCCGCCATTAACTATGGCCTGATTGTCTGGGGCAAAAAACCCTGAGTTCCGAGGAAGCAGAAAAAGTTGCTCATCAAAGAAAATAAAACAAGAAATAGGCTAAAAGAGAAAGAGCAAGATTCGAGAAGTTCCGCTCCTTCTTACATGCTATGATGATTCCGTTACTATTCATGACGCACAGACTTATCTCTCAAAGCATTACTTCGGATATGGGTTTATTGCTCATCCGTATATCAAATGGTATAATAGAACATATGTTTGGCGGCAAGCACGTTGAACGAGAAGCAGACCAGGCAGCGAGCCCTGGCCGAATACAAAGAAAAGTGAGGTCGTTGATGCTGCCCGTTACGGTTTCCTTACCCAACCCGCTGCGTGCAAAAGTTGGCAACCAGGCATCTATCACCGTCCAGGGTCAGACGGTACGTGAAATCATCGATGCCCTCGAAGAGAGCTTCCCAGGCTTGCGCTTCAGCCTCTGCTACGAAACGGGTGAGTTACGCCCCTTCGTCAACATTTTTGTGGAGCGCGAGAATATCCGCTATCTACAAGGTCTCGATACTGCCGTCCCTGCTGGCGCAAAAATTCACATTCTCCCATCAGTTGCGGGCGGCCAGTAGGGAGCATCTTTTCTGTATCCTATTCTTAAGGAGAAAACATTATGGCTCATCCTTATACCTCAGGCACCATTGTGCTAGCGGTCGGTACCAAACGCGGTCTCTTCCTGATTACCTCGCGAGATCGGGAACAATGGGATGTCCAAACGACCAGTTTGAGCGGTCATCATCGTGTCTACTCGGCAACCTTCGATCAGCGCAGTGGCTGCCGTCTCTTTGCCGCCGATAACGGCGATTTCTTCGGCTCGTTCCTGCGCTATAGTGATGATTTTGGCGAGACCTGGCAGGAACCGGAGCACGGCATTCAGTTCCCTCAGGATAGCGATCAGAAGCTGGTCAATATCTGGACCATTGAGCCGGGACGTGCCAACGAACCGGGCGTTGTCTACGCTGGAGTCGATCCGGCAAGCCTCTGGGTCAGCACCAATGGAGGCGTGACATGGGAACCCAACGATGGTCTACTGCACCATCCGACGCGCAATCGTTGGGAACCGGGCGCAGGTGGGCTGTGTCTTCATACCATTATTGCCGATCCATCTAATGCTCAACGCATGTGGATCGGTATCTCCGCCGTCGGCTGTATGCGCACCGATGATGGGGGACGGAGCTGGGTATTTGCCAACAAAAATACGCGCGCGGACTTTCAGCCGGATCGTTTCCCAGAATTTGGGCAGTGCATCCACCGCCTCATCCAACATCCAACCAGACCCGATGTGCTCTATCAACAAAATCACTGCGGCATCTATAAAAGCACGAACGGCGGAGATGATTGGACCGATATCCGGCAAAACCTGCCCTCTGAATTTGGCTTCCCCATCGCCCTTGACACCCACAATCCCGATACGGTCTTTGTCGTGGTTGAAGATCCGATGGGTCGCATGAATGTGGATAAGCACTTCACCATCTACCGTACCCAGAACGGCGGCGAGCACTGGGAACCCTTGACGAAGGGGCTGCCAGCCGGACCGGGCGTGAAGTTGGGCGTGTTACGTCATGGGATGTGCGCGGATACCATCGATCCCTGCGGCGTTTACGTGGGCACCAACACTGGCCAGCTCTTTGCCAGCAATGATCGCGGCGATAATTGGAAGCTGATTGCCGATTTCCTGCCCTCGATCTATTCAGTAACGGCTACCATGCTTGTGTGATCTACGCTCTCATTTTCGGGCCTCAGTGCGAGCGGCTTTTGCCACTCGCACTGTTTTAGCAATGTTTTGAAAACGGATGCACTATATCTTTTCTTATCCCCACATCTACCTATAATCCTTGACTTTCCTACCCCCATGTGGCATACCTTAATACAGGTTACATTTTACGCCGTAATAACAACGTCCTGAATATATTTCATGTCTATTTATTGCTCGTTCAGTGCCAATCGAGCAGTTTCCCACCACCCAGGAGCAGCTTGCCCTGAGCATATTGTCGCTGATAAGTATGCGTTCTACGCATCAAGCTGGAACTGGTCGGATACATACTCTACCTCTGGCCGTCATCGGATCGGCTCCTGCGCAGTGCGTCGAATATCTTAACGTCGGACGATAGCTTCAATAGAAGGAGTACCAATGCGCGAAGAAGACGTTGTCAAGCAGGCCATGTCAGGAGAGTTCAGCCGCAGATCCTTTCTGCAATGGAGCACCCTGGCGGCTGCTGGAAGTTCTCTCGCTGGTCTACCAACCACTACCACCCCGGCAAAGAGCCAGCAAGGGCCTTCCATCCATCTAGAGGAAGTTACTATTGTCGAGTTGCAAGCGGCGATGGCAGCCGGACGCCTCACCGCACGACAGCTTGCGGAAATGTATCTTGACCGGATTAATGCCATTGATCGCCACGGCCCCAAACTTAATTCAGTCCTGGAGCTCAACCCTGATGCACTCGAAATTGCTGAGGAGTTGGATAAAGAACGCAAAGCCCACGGACCAAGAGGGCCACTCCACGGCATTCCTATTCTGCTCAAAGAGAATATCGCGACGGCTGACCGGATGCAAACGACGGCGGGATCTTTTGCCCTGCTGGGATCGCGTCCACCGCGCGATGCCTTTGTCGCCAATAACCTGCGTAAGGCTGGAGCAGTGATTCTGGGCAAGGCCAATTTGAGCGAGTGGGCCAACTTCCGCTCCACCTCCTCATCCAGTGGCTGGAGCGGACGCGGTGGACAGACCCACAATCCGTTTGTTCTGGATCGCTCTCCTTGCGGCTCCAGCTCAGGTTCAGCGGCGGCGGTTTCGGCCAATCTGGTGGCGGTCGCACTGGGAACAGAGACCGACGGCTCAATCCTTTGTCCATCATCGATCAATGGCGTCGTGGGCATCAAACCAACCGTGGGCCTGACCAGCCGGGCTGGTGTTGTTCCTATCTCCCACAACCAGGATACCGTCGGGCCATTTGGGCGCACTGTGGCCGATGCCGCTGCCGTATTGGGCGCGATGGTTGGCGTCGATCCAAACGATCCCGCGACGGCGGCAAGCGCGGGCAAGTTTCATACGGACTACACGCAATTTCTGGACCCCAATGGCTTGAAGGGAGCCAGGATCGGCATTCCGCGCCAAGTCTACTTCGGCTATAGCGCCAAGACAGACGCGATAGCCAACGCCGCTATTGAGCGGTTAAAAGAACTGGGAGCGATCATTATTGATCCGGCGGATATCCCAACCGCCCAACAGATGTCTACTTCTACTGTCGAGAACACGGTGCTGTTGTTCGATTTTAAAGCCGACGTTAACAAGTACCTGTCCGAGTTGGTCAGTTCTCCAACACGGACGCTTGCTGATCTGATCGCATTTAACAATGCCCACGCAAACGAGGAATTAAAATTCTTCGGGCAGGAACTATTTTTGCAGGCGCAAGCAACGACAACGCTGAGCGATCCTACCTATCTCAATGCGCTCGCACAAAGCCATCTTCTCTCGCGCCAGCAGGGGATCGATGCTGTCATGAACCAGTTCAACCTGGATGCGCTGGTGATGCCGACGAGTAGCCCTGCGTGGAGTATCGACCTGGTCGATGGCGATCACTTCCTGGGTGGTAGCTCACAGCCAGCTGCGATGGCAGGCTATCCGGCCATCAACGTCCCGGCTGGCTTCTCGCTTGACCTGCCCGTTGGCCTCACCTTCATGGGGCGAGCCTTCAGTGAGCCAACCTTAATCAAGCTTGCCTTTGCTTATGAGCAAGGCTCAAAAATGCGCCGCGCTCCTCGGTTTTTACCCACGGTATTGTAACGACGAGACACAAAGGGGGAGAGTTTGCGCTCTCTCCCTGGTTAATGGCTCCATTGCTTGACCAACGGCAACAATTCGGCGAGTTCTGTAATTACGGCGGTCGGGGCGACGTGGGGAGGTTTAGGCCAGGGGTAATCGGTCTTTTTCCAGACGGCACGCATGCCCACAGCCAGTCCCCCAGAGATGTCATCAATCAAGCGGTCGCCAACCATCACGCATTCTGTAGGATCGACGTTGAGCCGCTCGGTCACTTCCCGGAAGACAGATGGGTGCGGCTTGGAGTGAGGAAGATCGGAGGTATACACGATCTCGTCGAGCAATGCGTCCAGGCCGTGCGTAGCCAGTTCGGCATTATGCCACTCGGCGGCCCACCAGGTATTAGAAAGCAAACCAAGCCGATAATCACGCTTGCGCAGCTCTAATAGGGTTGGGACGGCATCAGGAAAAATCACAGCCCAGCCACTGACGGCACGCGCATAGCCATCAAGGGCCGTGAGCAGTTCCGTTTCGCTGACGTGCCAATCCAGGCGACGAAACCCATCATTGAGCAGACTGATAGGCGTATTGCTGGTCTGCTTTTCGGCTACCTGCTGCCAGTGATTCACCTCCGCTTCACGCATGGCCCTGACATACGCATCTCGACCCGGATAGCCATTGGCTGGCAATACGGACGTGAGATAATCATAGGAAAGCGCCCAGCGGCGGCTAATATCCTCGTCCCAATCAGGCCAATCAATTAACGTACCACCTAAATCGAAGATTACAGCACGTAGAGACATCTTCTACCATTCCCTTACTAGCATTTTTCAATATCAGTATATCAAGTATACGCTATTACCCAGATACTAGAAAGTTAGGGTATTAGCCCTCTATGCCGCATTTGCTCCAGATCATATTTAGCAGGTTCCAGAGGACTGATGCCAGCTTGAGCACAGGCCCAGCCGATGAAAGCAAACCCCAGATGCAACCCCTGGACAACTCCCGCACGCTGGTCCGAGGCCAGCAAACTAAGACAATCCTGACGCATCTCTACTACTTTCCCTTCGCTGTATTGAGCGTGATACCCACTAAAAATAGACGCATGAGGCATAAAATCGTTATATAACAGGTTTTTGCCTACGGCAATCAAAAGCAGCCAGTAGCCCACCTGGCTCCCCTCAAGGATGGTATCGGGCTGCCGTCCAGAGTGTATATGCTCTCCACTTTGAACATCGGCCAATTCTTGTAATTCATCAGCGAGGCGTGATAGTAAGTAGCTCAAGCTGTGCTCTTGTAGTAAACGCGAGGTATTCGATTCGGTGCTCAAATCATTATCACGTAAATAGGTATACGCGTTGTACAGTTGACGCAATTCAGACTCTAACACCCGCTGCATTTCTTCTCGTGCAATATCATTGGCTATAGGAAAAGCTTTCGCTTCAATAGCAACATTGCTCTCGTAGACTGTTGTTGGATCAAAAATCCGTTCCGCCACCGTTTCATAGGTTTCATCAGGCAACAGACGGCGATAGTAGCAACTGCGATAGCCATCATGGCAGGCCGCTCCTCCATGCTGAACGACGCGAATCAGGAGGCTGTTCTCTTCACAATTGACGAAGATATCACGCACTTCCTGCACATTGCCCGATTGCTCGCCCTTGCGCCAGATGGCATTGCGCGAACGGCTAAAGAAGTGGGTAAAGCCGGTCTGGTGCGTCAGTTGCAAAGCTTCCTGGTTCATAAAAGCTACCATCAACACTTCCGCGCTGGCCTCATCCTGGATCACAACGGGAATTAAGCCCTGGCGATCAAATTTTAGCATGGTCGTACCGCTACCCCTCTTGCTTGCAAGTATTGTTTCACATCACAAATACGAAATTCGCCAAAATGGAAGATTGACGCCGCCAGGGCCGCATCAGCATTCCCAAGCGTAAAACCTGTGTAGAAATGCTCCAGGGTACCAATGCCGCCAGAGGCAATTACCGGGACCGTGACTGCGGACGCCACTTTTGCTGTCAGCTCTAGATCATAGCCGAGCTTCGTGCCATCGCGATCCATGCTGGTGAGCAAAATCTCGCCCGCGCCAAGCTCTACCCCTCGCCTGGCCCACTCCAACACATCCATACCCGTTGACGTACGCCCACCGTGAATATAGACTTCATAGCCGCCTGGCATGGCCGGATTTGTACGGGCATCGATGGCCAGCACAATGCATTGCGCTCCGAACTGCTCGGCACCAGCCCGCAGGATCTCAGGGTGCTGCACCGCCGCCGTATTGAGCGATGTCTTGTCAGCGCCCGCGCCCAGCGTGGCACGAATATCTTCAATTGTGCGTATGCCACCACCAACAGTCACCGGAATAAAGACGCGTTCGGCGGTACGCCGCACCACGTCAAGCATAGTTGCACGTTTTTCATAGGAGGCGGTAATGTCGAGAAAAACGACCTCATCCGCCCCCTCATTATTATAATATGACGCCAGCTCAACCGGATCGCCAGCATCGCGCAAGTCAACAAAGTTCACACCCTTGACGACCCGCCCCCCGGCAACGTCGAGACAGGCGATAACACGTTTAGTAAGCATGGTTATGGCCTCTCACATTCCTGGATTGCCTCGGCAAGAGCCAGATCACCTGTATAAATAGCCCTACCGACAATCGCGCCTTCAACACCCAGTTCCGCGAGAGTTCGCAGATCACTCAACGAACTCACCCCTCCTGAAGCAATGAGCGCGGCAGATGTGGCCTGCTGCATTTCCTTGAGCGCCTGGAAATTGGGTCCGACGAGTGCGCCATCACGGGCAATATCCGTATAAATGAAACGCTGCACGCCGATGGCGGTCAGCTCTTCGGCCAGAGTGGTCGCTTTGACGCGCGATGTCTCACGCCACCCGGAAATGGCAACCCAGCCGTCACGCGCGTCAATCCCCACTACAATACGCTCGTCCCAACGCCTGACGGCCTCTTGCAATAAATCCCGGTCGGTGATCGCAACCGTGCCAAGCACTATCCGCTCTACGCCCAGATCCAACATATGGGCTATGTGCTCAAGAGCACGCAAGCCGCCCCCAAGCTCTATATGCAACGTGGTGGTAGCGCGTATTTTGTTGATCAACTCGGCGCTGACCGGATAGCCTGCCGCCGCCCCATCCAGATCAACGATATGTAGCCAGCTCGCTCCGGCTTCCTGCCAGCGTAATGCCACCTGAACGGGATCGGTATCATAGGTGGTGCTTTGGGCGTAATCGCCCTGGTAGAGCCGGACACAACAGCCATCCTTAATATCAATCGCGGGTAAAATAATCATCCCTTCACCCACTTCAAAAAATTCTTCAACAGTTGTAAGCCGACAGCTCCACTCTTTTCTGGATGAAACTGCGTCCCCCAGACCTGCTCTGTGGCGATGACGCTGCAATAGAGCGTACCATAATCGGTTATGCCCACCACTCCTCGCGGATCTTGAGGCTCGACATAATAGGAGTGCGCAAAGTAAAAGTAGGCTTCGGGGGCGATGCCAGCAAAGATGGGCAGCCCTGCATACAAGGGTCCGACCTGGTTCCAGCCCATATGCGGGATCTTCGGCCCCTGTGGAATACGTCGTACCGTCCCTGGAAATAAACCCAGCCCGTTGACCTCACCTTCGGCGTGGTGCTCTGCCAGCAATTGCATCCCCAGGCAGATGCCCAGGAATGGCTTGCCCTGACGCGTTGCCTCGCGGATCGCCTCATCAAGTCCACATGCGACCATGCGAGCCATCGCCGCTCCACCAGAGCCAACGCCAGGCAAGACCACCGCCCGCGCTTCTGCGACTACGGCAGGATCATCGGTCACGCACACCTTTGCGCCAACGTGCTCTAGAGCTTTTTCGATACTGCGAATATTGCCCGCGCCGTAATCAATAATGGCGATCATAGTATTCACCTCCAATCCCCTGAACAATTGCCCATTTGTATAGCTTGCGATAACCCTAACCAGCTCACATCAATAGGTATACGCGCCTGATCCAAAAGATTTACGGTTAGAAGAGGACAACACATCAACGCCAGCGTTACCATCTCTTGCCAATCGTCAGGGAGCGCATCCTCTGCACGCAGCATTGCCAGAAGTGGCTTCAAGAGCTGCGTTATTTTCGCGTCCCAGAGAGCCTGCCGTACAGGCGTCAGCGTATAATTATGCTCAATATAAAGCGTGTCGCCACGCAGAGCAACGGAGAGCTGAAGGTCCTGCGCGACATGCTCTGGAAAATACATCCAGGTTGCAAACACATTATGAAAGAATGGCTTCACAATATCAAGTAGTGGCGCATGACGCCCGGCAAAAGCAGGATCAAAGTACAGGTATCGCTGTTGATCTTGCAAAAAAACGTTGCCGAAATGCGCATCGCCATGCCCAATAACGGTCATGGCGGCACGGCGCGGTTGCAGCACCACCTTCGCCCGTTCGATCAGTTGGCCCAGCGTTGAGCGATCACCTTGCATGGCAACGCCGTTAATATGCCAGCGGTAGCGCAGTAATGCACCAAATGACAGACCCGCATCACCATTGCGCTCATGCTGAGCAACAGGAAACGGGACAAACTTTTCAGCGTAAAACGCTTTGAGCCGTCCACCTGTCAGACGATGCCAGAACAGTTGATGGATAGGCGCTCGTGCATGTTCTTCTGCATCACTGGCTGCAAACGTGGCCTCATAGAGAGCGAGCAGACGTTCACACTCGCGCTTCTCTGCCGCGATGAGCGCCGAAGCTGTAATATCTTCCGCTCCCCCGGTCTCAACGGCGCGTACCAG
>DASTZT010000358.1:0-5178 GCA_035764225.1 Ktedonobacteraceae bacterium | reverse complement strand
GAGCGGTCTATCAGGAGCAATTTACCCTCCTGCTCAATAATAACACACGCACCCAGGATAGGAGAAATTTGCCCCAGAGTAAGAAGAGCAATCATGCGAAAAATTATTCCCGCTAGCAGCCCTTTTATCTTCTCTTTCATCGCCAGCCTGCTCTTCCTAAAAAATACACTATCTCAAGCTCTTATCACCCCCTCCCATCAAGCTCTTCCTCTTATTCGGTAGTATATAGGTGATAGCACTATTTCGCAAGGCTCTCCCATGCTCGACCAAAGTCCTCTTTCCGTCCCCCTGCATTGCACATTTCACAATCTTTCTCCTTAACATAGGGATTCTGTTGGAGAAACTAGCTAGAGTGTCGCCCTATAGCGTACGATATAGAGAGACGAAAATATCACGATATCGGACTATACGAAAGACCATCTACTAGTTGAGAGGAACTATGCCACAAAGAGAACAACCACAGCTTGAACCAGGGCAGATTATTCCGGCGTTCACCCTCCCAGGAGCCGACGGCATGCCGCACAGTCCCTGGGATTACAAACAGCGCGAGCACCTGGTGCTGCTCTTTATACATAACCCAACGACAGGCGAAGGGAGCGATTTGTTACGCACCTTTAGCACCCATTATAGAGATTTTCGAGAAGAATCGTGCGCGATTATGGCCATTACGGCGGAGCCCGTCGTGGTAAACCTGGAGCTTCAGGAGGCGCTTCGCCTGCCCTACCCGCTGCTATCCGACCCACACGGGAAGGTCATCGCGTCCTATACGACCTGGGATGGCGCAACAAAACGTCTGGCACCGTGCATCGTCCTGGCCGACCGCTACGGCGCGCTCTATCAGCAATGGCTCGCAGAAACCGAGGCAGAGCTGCCTCCTATCTCCGCGCTGCTGGAATCACTCCAGTACCTCAATACACTTTGCACGCCCTGAAGCGAACAAGCGTCATATTTATCAGTTATTCATTCCAGACTGCCGGAGTCTGGCAGTCTCCATAGCTGCGAAAGGATTATCATGGCCCAACAAAAAGATGGAATAACGTGGGATATTGAGACAGTGCTTGTCCACAGCGGTCGCAGCAGTCACATTGTTAGCCCCAGCGGCACACCGACTGCTCCTCCGATCTACACTAGCACGACCTATCTGCATGAAGATATGGAGGTGCTTGACCGCGCTTTCGACGGCACGACGCCAGACGGCCAACCCGCTTACGTTTACGCACGGCAGGGTAATCCAAATGCTTGCGCTCTGGAAGAAGCTATCACGCAGGTAGAAAGGGGGGTCGGCAGCGTTACCTTCGGCTCCGGCATGGCTGCTATCCATGCCGCCCTGATGGCAGCTGGCTTGACAACAGGCACAAAAATTGTGGCGTCGCAAGATCTCTACGGTCCAACTATCGGACTCTTGCGCAAGCTATTTGTCCCGGTAGGCGTTGAGCTCGTGCTAACCGATCTTTGCAGCCCTGACGCCGCTACCTTTATCCGCGCTGAGCAGCCGGACGTTATTTATGTGGAAACGCTCTCAAATCCGCTGGTGAAGCTGGTCGATTTAGCGATGATCGGCGAAGTCGCGCAGGAGATAGGCGCTGTTACTATCACAGATAACACCTTTACTACGCCCTACCTGGTCAGGCCGATTGAATATGGCTTCGATCTGGTTGTCCATAGCGCGACTAAATATATCGGGGGTCATGGCGATAGCACCGGCGGCACGGTTACCAGCGCCAAAAATACTTTGCTCGATCAGCTGGGCAGCTATGCTCGCATGCTAGGAGCCACACTCAGTCCTTTTGAGTTGCATTTGCTCTTGCGTGGCCTGAGAACGTTGCCACTGCGCATGAAACGCCATTGCGACAATGCATTGCAGGTAGCACGCTTTCTGGAACAACATCCCACCGTCGCTCGCGTCTACTACCCTGGACTTCCTAGCCATCCTCATCACGCCCTGGCGAGCAGATTGCTAACTAACGAGCACTACGGAGGGTTGCTCTCATTCGACCTCAAAGAGCCAACGCGCGAGGCCGCATTCCGCTTTGTTGATAGTCTGCAACTCTGTCTACCGGCTACCACTCTGGGCGATGTCTTTTCGCAGGTCAGCTATCCCCCCATCTCATCGCATCGCACGCTCACAGCCGAGGAGCGGGAGAGCATGGGTATTTCCGATGGCTGTATCAGGCTCTCGGTTGGCATTGAGCATGTGGAGGATATCATCAACGATCTGGACCAGGCGCTACAACGCTCAGTCGCGCTCCCCTAAACTGCTGAGCAACAATTACAAAACGTGGCTATCTGCCGAACGGAAAGTCCCTCGGCAGATAGCACCGAGCAGGATGGCGAGCTATTTTGTATGGCGCACATATCTACCAGGCACTTTATCTTCGGCCTCCCCGCCCTCTGTAGCGGACATCACATGCAGCATATCGGCCTCAGGATTAACCACAAGATCGCTCATCACAGAACGCACGCCGGGAAAGTCGCGCGCAATTTCTTCGGCAGCGGCTTTTTGCTGGCTCGTGTGAACAGCACCGCTCAAGCGCACATTGCCTAGTCGGGGATACACGCCAATGGGAAGATCACGCGTGCGCGGATCACGCGAGAGGGCCAGGGCCAGATCGCCCGCAAGAGTATCATCACCCACGAGGCGATTTTTGATCTCTAACAGTCCCGATACCCCTCGTGCCTGATCGCGTACCATCTCACCCCGAAGCGAACTGGAGATATTACCATCCAGGTAGAGCACGCTATCAAGCACACGGACGCTTATACCTTTGAAATCGACATGCAGAGGCGTGAGATCAAATAGTATGCTCTCAACCTCTTGCTGCAGCTCGCTGTCAGGACGATAAGGGGGCAATGCTTTGAGCACCTCAATGGGGACAGAGACCGAAACCTGACCCATGCCCAACCCCGTGACCATTTCCTGCCGTACCAGGGTATCCTGTCCTGGGCGTAAGTGATGTGCAACAATATAGGCCAGTTCTCCCGTTTCAGGATGGACCGCCACAAGCAGCAACGTGCCCTTTGCCCCATCGCTGTTCTGTACCACGCTTTTACTGTCCAGCCATGCCCCTTCGGGCATAGAGGTACTGGCATCGGAGAGGTTCGCCCGCGTGATATTCAAGCCGATCCCGTCACCAGAGGCGCTCACGATGGTCGTGAAAGGAAGATAGACTGTTTTGCCAAAGAGGCGACCTTGCCTGACTCCGATAGCGGTCAGACGCCTGGTCGCAGGATCGAAACCTACATGAGTCAAAACGCCATCTTCGCCATCGGAACAGACAATTTTCCTCCCAAATTGAAACTTGTGCATTTCAGAGATCAATACTGCTCTATTCATCAATTGCCTCGCACTTAAATATACCAACCGTTTCGGTTGTCCTTCTGACCCAAAGTGTAGCACGTTCTGCTTTCCCATGACAAGCCACGAGTGAAAGCAGCTTCAGGGCTTTACAGTGCTGAAAAAAATTTCTCCTACGCTCGCACCTTCGTACCGACTCGCTTCAGCGCGTCCAATTTATTGCCTGGACAGCGAACCATCAATTCCCTCGTTCCTGCTCGCAGCCGTCATGGAAGGGATGCAGCGATGAAACCAACCATCATAGCTAGCGGTGTTAAAGGCTGTTTGGTGGACAAGGCAAAGCAAGACAGGCAATAAATTGGACGCGCTAAAGCTGGTCGGTACGAAGCGAGAGGCGCGTCCACTTCTAAGGCAGTGAGGTGCTGGCGAGCAGGATCAAAAACGCGCGGAAGGTCGTCATCAAAAACACTGCTCATTTTCCCAATATGGAACAACCCACCGAATTCAACCAGCTCGTGCTCAAATTTCTGGCAAGCCTGTAATGCTGTTTGAGGTCAGCCTTTAAAAGGTTAACTGGCGCTCTTGCATATCTGCCGGGCCAAAAATCGTCTCCAGCGCCTCTGGCGCATAGCGTTCAACGATATCCTCGGTGATCGCATTGGCGCGGCAGATTTCGCCAAACATGCTGGCGCTGCGTCGTGGTAGACGTTTTTGCGTTTGCGGATCTACCTCGATCAGGCCAAAGCGCACATACCAGCCGTTATTCCACTCGAAGTTGTCCACCAGCGACCAGTAGAAGTAGCCCCGCACGGGAATTCTCTCTTGCAGAGCACGGTGAACCATCGCCAGATGCTCCAGAATCGCACGCGGACGACGATCATCCTGGGCGTCACAGAAGCCATTTTCGGTAATGTAAAGCGGTTTGTTGCCGCGCGTCCGTTGATAGACCTCTTTTAAGACGCGATAGAGACCCTCCGGGTAAATTTCGCCGAAGCTACTATCTAGCCCGGCATCGTTGCGCACAGCCCCTTCCCGCACAAACCGTCGCCCGAAAATCTCTTGCGGGACACGCGGATCGAAGCGCACCATCTCGCGGGTGTAGTAGTTCACGCCATGATAATCTCTCGCCCCCGCCGCTCCTGGGATGGGGGCCAACAACATATTGGTGGGAAAGGGAAACGATCCAGTCTCCGCCGCCTGCAAGGGAGCCCAGTCGAAAAAGAGTTCCTGAATGCCTGCTACCGTATGGTCAAGAGGCGAGAGAGCATTGGCGGGATCGAAGAGGCGATAGTGCAGACAGTAGCCTATCTCCGCCTCTGGTTGCAGATCGCGAATGGTATAGAATGCCTCGACATGCGCCTGGATGAGGTTGCGCAGGACGTGCAAAGCCAGCACCAGATTTTGCTCGCCCGGCGGGAATGAGCCAAGCTGGTAGCCCTGCGTCGCATAAATGTTTGGCTCGTTGATTGTCACCCAGAACTGACAGAGATCACCCAACGCTTGCACCACATGGGCCACGTAGCGCGTAAACAAAGCAATATTCTCCGGCTTTGCAAAGCCACCGCGCTCGACAAACCAGAGCGGCTCGGTAAAATGATGCAGGGTGACAACGGGAACGATACGACGATAGTGCAGATCCGTGAGCATGGCTCGATAGCGATCAATGGCGGCGCTATCCCATTGTCCCTCCGCAGGCTCGATGCGGCTCCACTCCAGGCTCAAGCGCAGCGCGTTGTTCTCCATCTGCTCGGCAAACTGAAAATCCCGTTCTGCCGCCTCCCACCAGTTGGCAGCGCTGCCAGACTGTTCACCCGTAAGAATACGTCCCTCTTGCTCCCACCGATACCACTGGTTATTGCTATTGCCACCTTCACATTGATGCG
>DASTZT010000357.1:0-8293 GCA_035764225.1 Ktedonobacteraceae bacterium | reverse complement strand
TCTTATGCGGCTTCTTGATGGAGAAGGACGGGCTTCTACCGTAAGCAGACGCCAACGGTAGAGCTATGAGCAGAGAAGCTCCATGTGTGAAAACATGTGGAGCTTTTTTAATTTCTCGGAAGCTGCTACGCTCAATTTCCTCTGCCAGCGTCGGTGAAGCTGCTGGTGAAAATACTGACAATCTGGCCCACATCAGGCTCGGTGTGTACTTCGATGCGGTTGATCCATTTGACCCACTCAAAGCCGCGATGCCCAGGAGCGACTAAGCGCAAGGGAAAGCCATGCTGGTGAGAAATCGGCTCCTGATCGATATGGGTTGCCAGCAAAGCCGAGCGTGCCTCTTCTATTGAGAGACTCCAACGATAACTCGTGACGGAAATGAAGCTGACAAAACGTGCATCCGTATGGGGAGCGACCTCGTCAAGCAAGCGCCCGATTCGTATCCCGCGCCATCGCTGAGTGCTGTAGAAGCCACCTGTGCAATCCAGCGTCGCTTCTAACTCATCGTTTGCCGCAACAAGCTCGTCGTAAGGAAAATTGCGTGGCGTACTCACCTCTCCGCCAAGCGTGAGTTGCCAGCTCTGAGTCTCGATTGGTCGCGGCTGATCGGCGACCCAGCTTGAAGTTGGGAAAATATTACCTGCATAGCTATCGCTCTCGCGCGACCCGGTGAAACGCCGTCGGGAGCCAGGCAAATTGGCGATGCGCTCGCCAAGCTGCTGTAGCGGCCAGAGCGCCACGCTGCTAAGCAACAACGCGCTAAAATGCAACATCGGTCGCCTGCCAACAACATCACGTTTGCGTAACCATTTCGCGCGGGCCAACATATGTGCCATAATCGCTGTGGTCAGCACAAAGCCCAGCACGATATGCCAGTTCAGCAGATTGAAATCCACGAAAGACCACTCGCCGCCACCCACCCACCAGATCCCCGATCCGAGCGCCAACGCGACCAGCAGGAGTGCCAGCAATCCATAGATAGTGCGACGATCCCAGCGTCGAGGATGGATCAGGCGGGGCCAGACGCGTCGCAGCTTCCCCCATAGCAGCAGCAACAGCCAGAGTCCCACAACGCCATGAAGCGCGAACACAAACCAATCTTCCAACCGCCCCATAATCAGGCTGATGATGCCTGTAATCAAAGCTAGAGCCGCAGCGCAGGCAATGCTCCAATCCGTGAGACGTGGTGACATAAATGGTCATCCCTCTGGTGTTTGCATTTTCGTTATACTGCATTGACGCGTACAAAACGGAAAATGCCTATGGAACCCATTCGGGGCATTGCTACCGTTTCCATAAGTTTGCCCTCTGCTTCATGCAGCATTGCCTGTTAATCCATAAGTTCATGCAAAGTCCTTTTGAAGATTAAGTGTATCACAAAAGTGGAAGAAATTCCGATGTAACTTATGATTATGATTTGCTCGTTTAAGGGGAGATGAGGATACAAGGGCAGGAACAAGCCTGCCCCTATGATGGTGATCGAAGGCTATGGATGATGCGGAGTCAGGAAGAGTTGCATCTCTTGTTCGATTAGCGTGATAATGCTGTACCCGCCATTTGATGGTGGTGTGGCTTGCGGGGGATTGCCCGGAGCCGGTTGAGAGCCTGGACTTGAAGTACTACCACAGGCTGATAAAAGTAAAAGGACTCCGAGCATCAGCAGACAAAATTTCGCTGCCAGCGCATAGATGAAAGTATTTCTCTTCATCAATGTTCTCTCTTTCTTTACTACCAGGATGGCGGTGAAAATTGTAACTATCTCTCTACCTTCTATCATACACGATCTAAGAGGCCAAACTGTTTCCCAGGATGACAAGTGTGCTATATGCCATAGCTTTTTCTAGGGGCTAAAGAGGATATAATAGAAAAAGCTTATGTTGTCAAGTAATCTCGATGAGAAGGAAATGGGTATATAATGGGTGAGCTTCAAGATTTCACGCAGCTCAAAGCCGGTGCCGAATTATCGCCCTTGACAGTCAAAGTAACGACTGAGCTGAATCAGCAGTTCCTCTATGCGATGGAAGATTTTCACCCGCGCTACATTGATGGGAGCAAAGATGGGCCGTTGGCGCATCCAGGCCTATTGCTGCTCATCAGCTTTCCCTCAAAAAGTCCCTCGTTCCATCTCCCTGAAGGCTGGGCTTCGATTCATGCCGCCGATGAAGTCCAGTTTCTTCACCCGGCTCGCGTCGGCTCGACGTTGCTGATCCGCTGGAAGGTCGTGAAGGTCTGGGAGAAGCGGGGACGCCAGTATTGCGAGACGGAGACCTGGATCGTAGACGATCAAGGACACGATATTCTCTCGCGAAAGGTTTCCCTGACATATACGATGCAAACAGACGCAATAAAGTGAGAAAGGATCATCTATGAGCCTCATAGCCGTTGATACGCCCATCGGCACGATTTTCGCCAGCAAGCCAAAACGCGTCTCGTGGGAACGTACCTGGGCTTACGGTGGTGGCCCGTTTGCTCTAGAGGGTTGGCCCGCCCGCAACATTCATACCGATCCCGAATTTGCTAAAAGCGTTGGTCTAGCGGAGCCTAATGTCACAGGCACGCAGACACAGGGCTTCGTTGCAGCATGGCTGATTGATATTTTTGGAGAGCAGTGGCTTAGCGGTGGGAAACTTTATGATGTGAAATTTATCCGCCCTATTGCCATTGAAGATACCGTGCAGGTTCAAGCGGAGGTCACATCTAGGGAACACGACGATGCAGGAGTCAAATATATGCTCGCTATCAAGTGCCTCAAAGGCGATGGGGAAGCTGCTCTGATTGGCTGTGCTGAAGGGTGGGTAGTGTAAGAGATTATCCCCACTACCCTGGTGTCTTTCGTAGGGTTTAAAAACCCTGAGAAGAAGAGATCGGGTTCTGCTTTGGCTTCTGAGGGGGAGGAGTCTCCTGCTGTTTGCCCATCAATTCGGCCCGATAGACCCTCTCTCGCAGTTGTAAAAGTTGGAAGCGCAGTTGCTGATTTTCCTGCTCGATCTGTTGTGCCCGATGCAAACGTGCCAGAAGCAGATTTATCGAGTTGCCTACCTTCCAGAGCACATGGTCCTGGCTTAGACTAATTCGTAATATCTTTCCATTGGACGATTGAACCAGGGCCCGTAATAGTTCTCGGATACCGGCATCGAGCAGGCGTTTCTGCTCGATTTCGCTTTGTTGGAGTCTGGCTTTGGCTTGCTGCAATTCCGCGATTTCTTCAGCGCGATCTGCCCGTGCCGCAGCGCGTAAAGCACTGCGTACCCACATATAGGTAATGGCTGCCACGACCATCTGCAAGCTGATCGGCTGCATCAACATATCATAAGCCATGTTGGAATGCATCATCATGGTAAATTCAGACGAATGGGGCATAAATATAATCATACCAAGGATAAAAAGAATGTTGCTGATGGCCACAGGAAAAATGCTGATGGTTGGAAGGAGTGAAGCGGCAATGAGGTCGGAGACTACGAGTAGATCAAAGACGGGAAGTGAGCTGACATCTAGCCCCATTGGCATATCCAGCAACATGAGTCCACATCCCAGATCGACCACACAGATCAGTAAAATGCTAACAATAGTAACCTGTCCCCAGCGATTAAACATCATAGCAATACCGCAGAGAAGAATACCCAGTATCACCGCGGCAATATTTAGTGAACTCTTCATCATAATCGCACCAGGAAGGCTGACTATTTGGAAGAGGAAAATGATAAAAAGGATGAAGGTGACAACCTGCTGACGACGGATCTCATTACGCACCCTCTGGATGCTTTCTTGCGGGACGCTTCGATTGCCGCTGCCAAATGGCCGATTCGTAGGGTACTTTTCAAATGGGAGTACTGACATGCTGCCCCCTTCAATGCCAAACACTGTATAGACGAAGTATACTTCGTTAACTGTGATAGAGCGCTTTTCGACATATTACTCTGTTTTGTTATGGCATGTGAAAAAGGTCACTCTAACACATTTTTCATTAATGAACTAATTTTAACCAATTCAGTCAGAATTTACAAGGACAGTAAGAAGATCGGTGTAATAATTTGGTTGAGTGATGATTAAGATCGCTGCATCTGCAGAAAAATTTTATAGATGAGCTTTTGTGAATAGTAGAGATTGTGAAGATAGCTCATGTATCTTGTGCCATATTGTGCTATAAAACCTCTTCTTGCAAAGAAGTTACTCTTACCCAACAAAAAATAGTATCGTTAGCTTGTTTGAGGATACTATCAAGATAGATCTTATTTTTCCCAAAAAGTACTAAAGATATGTACAGAGCGTTGCTGACGAACTATATTGAATGCAGTCGATTTAAAGTAATGATGGAGTAAAAAATAAACTCGTCTATTTCTTTTATTGGCATGTAAGACATTTTTTGAGCAAGATGAGAGTGTCGTTTATTAGTGCGTTGTAAGGGGAAAATCATGGTTGACAAGATGAGAAAGGATCTCTCGTTTGATATTCAGCCTGTTGACGGACGAGAGAATACCGATCTACCGTCTAAACATCTACTGAGCAGACGTACGGTCTTGCAAACTGGAGCAGGGGTACTCGTAGCTGTGATGGGAGCAGGCGCATTTTTACATCTGCATCAAAGTCCTATTATTGCAGCAACTCCGCCGAGTCCGCCTCAAAGAATCCCCAATGCAGTCATTCAGTGGAACAATGCCGCCCTTGATGCCATACGGGCCACGAACCCTGGACCTACGATAGGATCACGCGCTCTGGCCATTATGCATACCTGTATGTATGATGCCTGGGCAACTTACGATCCCGTTGCAGTTCCTACCCGTCCGAATGGCATACCTCGGCAGAGGCCGCAGCAAGATGTAACCCAGGCCGTTAGTTATGCTGCCTATCGGGCCATGATGGACCTTTTCCCATCGCAAGCCGCCCAGTTTAATGCCTTGATGCAATCCCTGGGCTTCGATCCTAACAATAATTCTACTGATACCACAGCTCAGGCAGGCGTGGGGAATGTTGCCGCGCAAGCAGTTATTTCATTCCGTCATGCTGATGGCTCGAATCAACTCAATGACTATGCCGATACCAGCGGGTATGTTCCGGTCAATACCCCCACTCAGTTAAATGATCCGACGCGCTGGCAGCCATTGTTAGTCAATGGTAAAGTCCAACAATATTTGACCCCTCATTGGGGAACGATTACCCCGTTTGCTCTGACATCAGGCTCACAATTCCGGCCTGCTGGCCCTGTGATGGACCCGACCAGTAGCGCCTATAAGAGTCAGGCTAATCAAATTATCCAGTTGAGTGCCTCTCTCGACGATACCACAAAAACGATTGCCGACTACTGGGCCAATGGTCCGCATTCTGAAACGCCTCCTGGTCACTGGCTCCTGTTTACTCAGTTTTTCGCTGCGCAATTTCTTTCACAAAAAAACCGTCATGGCTTAAATAGTGACATTACGCTGTTCTTTATGGTGGCTAACGCAGTTTTTGATGCTGGCATTGCTTGCTGGGAATGCAAACGTTTCTATAATTCTGTACGGCCAATTACGGCTGTGCGTTATCTGTACACCGGTTCGCAAATAAATGCCTGGGGAGGCATTGGCAAAGGCACAGTATCTATGGATGGGGGTCAATGGCAGCCGTATCAGGAAGCCAATGTGGTAACGCCCTCATTCCCTGAATATGTTTCTGGGCATAGCACCTTCAGTGCGGCTGGTGCATACATCTTGCAACTGCAATCACCAGGTGGTAACGGTACTTTCGGTGATTCATTTACAGCCCAGCCTGGTAGCTCCCAGATCGAGCCGGGCTTTGCGCCTACCCAAAGCGTTACCCTTTCCTGGCCCACTTTTTCCTCCGCCGCAGATCAGGCAGGTTTGTCACGTCGCTATGGTGGCATTCACTTCGAGCAAGGAGACCTGGATGGACGCGCATTGGGAAAACAGGTAGGCGCTCAAGTCGCTGCAAAGGCGCAGGCTTATATCGCAGGAAAAATTACACCTGGTTCATAGCAGATAAATGCTAATAACAAGGGGAGGGCCGCTATTCTGTGAGCGTTCTTCCCTTAACTTTTTCCTCTTACGTAATTCCTCATTCTCCGACAGTGCTAGCTACCGAGCTGTGTAAGCATCTTCATAATTGACGCCCCATCAAGGATGTGCGACCATGTCAGTCAGACAACCGCAATGTGCATATCGTGATCTGGCCTTCTTGCAGCGTAATGAGATAGGAGAAGTTGTATGCTTGACCTGAGCGATCTGGCAGTGGTGGATAACCACTGTCATCCCGTGTTGCTGACGCAGCAGATGGACGTTTTGCAATTTCGCAGCTATTGTACTGAAGCAACCCATGCCAGCTTTGCGACGACTCATGTACACAATACCGTCTACTATCAATGGCTGCTGCGACAAATGGCCGCTTTCTACGATTGCGAACCCACAGAGCAGGTAGTGATCGCTGCAAGGAATAGCTTCGATGCGGATGCCCTGCTCCACCGTTTGGTTCAGGCGGCGAAGATTGATACGCTCGTCCTCGATCCTGGCTATCCTCTGCCTGACGTATGCTACTCGCCGGAACAAATGGGAACAGTTGGAGGGTGCCGGACTGTGAAACTGCTCCGACTCGAAACGCTGATGCAACGGCTGGTGAGTGCGCATGGTGACTTCGATGAGGTCGTGACTCGCTTCTCAAACGAGGTCAGTCGGGCGCGAGAACAGGGCTATTGCGGCTTCAAAAGCATCGCCGCCTATCGTACCGGCCTCAATATTATGCAGTGGCAGAAAGACGCGGCGGTAGAAGCTTTCATAGAAGCTCGCACGGAAGCCGTAAATACCGGGCAACTACGTATCGCCCACAAACCGTTGATCGAGTATTTGCTGCATATAGCTTTTCGTATAGCCGCAGAACAACAGCTTCCAATCCAGTTTCATACAGGTTATGGTGATAGCGATACCGATATGCGCCTGGGCAACCCGCTGCATTTGCGTGAAGTGTTGGAGCGGCGCGATTACCAGAGTATGCCAATAGTGCTCCTGCACGAAAGCTATCCTTATTGCCAGCTTGGTGCCTATCTAGCAGCCGTCTATCCCCACGTCTATTTCGATCTATCGTATATGATTCCGTTTGTTGATAAATTAGAGATGTTGGCTTTCACACGTCAGGCGTTCAGCGTGGCTCCTGCCAGCAAGCTGATGTATAGTTCTGATGGCACTAATTTGCCAGAGATGCACTATGTCAGCGCCCCTCGTGGACGCGCCATTATTGGGCAGGTTTTGCAGGAGATGATCGACGCCGATGAGCTTGACAATGAGATGGCTTATCATCTGGCGCGACAGGTCTTGCGTGAAACAGCATATAAGGTGTATAACCTATAAACACTCATGATTGATGCATCGAGGAGGGGGCGCGTTATGGCAGAATTTAGTATTTCGGCAGGGGATCTTGCTCAGTTTCGCATCGGAGTGAGCGCGGTGATTTTGCAGGAGGGTCGTGTGCTCCTGGCCCATCGACGCGATATCGATTGGTGGAATCTCCCTGGCGGCGGCATGGAGCTGGGAGAGACCGTTGAAGAGACGCTCTGTCGTGAGGTGCGCGAAGAGACGGGTCTGGATGTCGAGATCGAGCAACTTGTGGGGGTCTATTCCAAACCGCAGAAGCAAGAGATTGTCTTAAGTTTTCGTTGTCATATCGTCGCTGGCGAGCCAACGGCGACCGCAGAATCCCGCGAATGCCGCTTTTTTGCCCCGGACAGCTTGCCTCGCAATACCTTGCCCAAGCATCGGCAACGCGTGGAGGATGCTCTGCTGAATCAGCCGCAAGCTATTATGCGCAATCAGCTTGCCAGTTCGCAAGACGATCAGCGGCTCCCCCCAGTGTAAACGAACAACATTGATGCTATTCAGTCTAGCTTAGCTCTGTAGTACCACAACATCCAGCCCCTTCACATCGATCTGCCCTTCAACAGCTCTCCCATCCAGCAGCGAAGTAAATGTACCTGCTGGCAGCTTGACCTGCTGCGGCTGCTCGCTATGATTGAGTAAAAATAGCAGTTCGCGACCATCGGTCCGCACACGTTTTGTCGCTTCAATACCTGCGGGCGTTTCCAGCACAGATGCAACCTGGGCCTGCTGACAGAGCTGCCGGAGCAATTTTCCGAGCAGATCGGCATTGCCGTGAGTTGCCAGGTAGTAGGCGCGTCCCTGTCCAAATTGATGACTTGTCAACGCCGGGCCATTGGCGTAGTAATCGTCGGCAAATACTGCCAACTCCTGAGCGCCTTCAAGCTGGATCACCTCTCCCCATAAAGAGCAAGGATAGCTTCCCTGTAACGCCCCCT
>DASTZT010000356.1:0-5271 GCA_035764225.1 Ktedonobacteraceae bacterium | reverse complement strand
CCTCACCTGAAAAAGGGTATCCAGAGCAAGCACTCTCTTCACCCTAAACGATACGACATAGTCCGCGAAAATCATACAAGACATGCCGGGGGAGATCACAAAAACCTCCCCAGTATTCCTTGTTTCCGCGCATTGCTACCCTATCCAAACTCATCACATTCCTCCAATACCCCTATTCGGCAAGAAAAACCAATACCCGTAAGAGCTTTCTTGCTCCACCTCACCAGCTCAGAGAAATGTGCCACACGCTTTTCCTGCAATATTACAGGAAAAAGACCATAAAACAATGAATAGATAATCAGAAAACAGACACAACTCCAATGGACGTTAGGAAATAGTGTACAGCTCATTGTGAAGAACATGGAATGATCGGTACTTTTCTCCCATACCAATATTGTATCAAAACATTTCTCCATAGTTTATTATACATAACGATATATATCGCAAATAATGACATATCAAAAAAAGGAAAGATCAGAAGAAGAAGTTCCTTGATCCGGCCTATCCACCCGTTCAGTAGACTAACCCGTACTGCATTCTGGAGAAGAATAGACACTTTTAATACGGGTTGTCTGTATCCCTCGTTTCAGAGCATTGCAAGCGATTTGCCTGCAAAGCTGGGCTTGCTTTGATGGTTGCGTGCGCATTTGCATCATAGATACCTTCTACTTTACTGTTGCAAACGGTAACTCTTTGTAAGCAACTGTACACCATGATTCTCCGCAAAACATTCGCACACTGTCTGATTGATTGATCCGCCCCATACAGGATCAGCCCTGCCCATTTCCCCTGCTAGCTCTGTGCAACTTTTTAGATAGAAAGTATTGTTCAGGCAGAAAAATGTATAGTGATCGAAACAATTATCAGCAAGCGTGATAGAATCAAGCAGAGCGCCAATAATACACCCACGAAAGGATAACTATGAAAGCGATTCGTATTCACGAGCCTGGTGGTCCAGAAGTGATGCATCTGGAGGAGATAGAGATTCCGACGCCCGCCGAAGGAGAAGTATTGATTAAAGTTGCTGCGGCTGGCATCAATTATGCGGATTTAGCGCAACGCCAGGGAGCTTATCTTACCCCCACACGTACACCGATGACGCCCGGCTTTGAGGTTGCCGGAACCGTTGAAGCTGTCGGACCAGGAGTAACATTCCCAATGCCGGGAACGCGCGTGATTGCTTTTGCCAATGGAGGCTACGCAGAATACTCCACGGCTGGCGCGAGCATGGTGATTCCCATTCCCGATACGCTCGATTTTCCGCATGCCGCAGCATTCCCGGTCCAAGGGCTGACCGCTTATCAACTCTTACACGAATCGGCCCACCTTCAGTCTGGAGAAAGCGTGCTGGTACATGCCGCCGCCGGGGGCGTTGGAACGCTTGCAGTCCAGCTCGCGCGGCTGATGGGAGCCGGAAAAGTGATCGGCACCGCGAGCAATGAGACCAAGCTTGATCTCGTTCGCAAGCTCGGCGCTGATGCTGCTATTGACTATACGAAAGATGATTGGGTCGAACAGGCAAAGGCTGTTACGGGAGGACAGGGAGCGGACATGATTTTAGAAATGGTTGGGGGTGAAATTGCCAGCCAGAGCCTGCAATGCCTGGCTCCCTTTGGCCGGATGGTGATCTACGGAGCCGCTAGCGGGCAACTCGCACAATTTACTGGCATCCAGCTGATGTACAAAAATCAGGCGATCATCGGTTACTGGCTCTCAGCCTGGATGAGCCGTCCTGACCGCATTGCCGCTGCCGCAGTAGCACTAATGCAGTTCCTCGCTAGCGGGAAATTACAGATCATCGTTGGTAGCACTTACCCACTCACAGAGGCAGCCCAGGCGCATCAAGCCATCGCCGACCGTAAAACAATGGGCAAAGTGGTGCTGCTGGTCTAAGGAGTAGAGGGGGAGGATGTGCGCTGCCATCCTCCCTATCCGGCCTAATTCGCTTCAGGCTTCTCGCCCCACACGCTTAAAATCATCCAGACGCCGGTGAATGTTTCGGCTTCCATCTCATCGATGAGCTGCAAATATAAAGTATCCCACTCCTGATTGCTTGTAACCCCCATATTTACCATAAATGGTTGGCTGAGTTTGCTAGCCACCTGAATATCCTGACATACCGCCGCATGCACCCTTTCACCAGTAGAATAGTCGATGGCATAGGCGGCTCGCTGGACGTTTTGGCAGCCTGCTTCACGTAAAAAACGTCCCAACATCGCAACAATACCGACGCTCCCCCCACCAGAAACAAACGTTCGTCCTGCCTTCTGCATAGCCTCTAAACTCAACTGCATCAAGCGTTTGTAAGCCGGGCTATTTGTCGTCCCCATATCATCACATTCAGTCAGGCGAATATAGCCTCCAGGGCGGGTGATCCGCATGCATTCTTGCACCAGACGAGGCCAGGCCGGAGGAGGCATAAAGCCAACCAGGAAGCGTGCATTGACAAAGTCAAAGGAGTTATCCGGGAACGCTAAAGGCTCTAGCACGTTCATGATCTGATAGGCAGTATTGTCCAGCTTCCGTACCTTTGTCATATCGCGCGCATACTCGATCATCGTGCGATTGATGTCAACGCCAACGACCTCCATTTCAGGATAGTTGAAAGCAATATCTCGCACCCACCCACCAGGGCCGCACGCAACATCGAGCACATCATGAATCTTGGAGAGATCGACCTGTGGGGGGAACAGGCTTTGCATGGCATCAGTCACCAGGCGATCCTGGTCCAGGAGTCGGGCCGTTTCCGCCCCGCTTTCAATGTTAATGACATAGGTATTCTCATTTAATGAATAAGCTTCTGACATAGGATGGACCTCCCCTTCAAAAAACCACTCAGGCTGCCCGATCCAGGCCAAGACTACGGCGAATCTCTAACGTGCGTATCACAGCATCACGGCTCACCACACCCAGAAGGCGGCCATCTTGCACAACGGGTAGCTGGTTAACATCCCCGGAGGTCATCAATGGGAGCACATCTTTGAGATTTTGTTGCGGTGCAATCACATGCAATTTCTCCAGGGGTACCATCACATGCCCTACTGGTTTTTGCCCCCATTCCTCGCGAGGAATATGCCGAATATCGCCAAGCGTAATCAACCCTGCCAACTGGTCACCCTGTATCACCAGAGCGGAGCGCAACCCTTGCGGTAAAAAGTATTCATCCACTAATTTCTGCAACGAAATGTTCGCGGGAACCGTTATCGGATTCGGATTCATCACCTGTTCCACCGTGACGCCGCGAAAGACGGTATCAACAGTCGCCTGGGCGCGGGCCGATTGCGCGGCATTGAGCAGGAACCAGCCGATAAAACCAATCCAGATGCCATCGAGCGTATCGCCTCCAAAGAAAAGCCAGATACCAAGTAGGATAAAGAGGTAAGCAATGATTTGACCGACGGTGGTCGTTATTCTCGTCGCTTTATTACCATCTCCGGTCACTTTCCAGATAATCGAACGCAGCACGCGACCACCATCAAGCGGAAAACCGGGAATCAGGTTAAATATCCCCAGTAAAACGTTAGCCCAGGCCAGATAGAGCAGAATGGCAGCTATCGGCGATGGATGATTGCCTATCAGGAGCAGCAGACCATACGATAGAGCGCCAATCACCAGGCTGGTCAGCGGACCCACAAATGCCATCTGGAACTCGCTGCCGGGGCTTTGTGGCTCCTGCTCAATATTAGAGACGCCTCCAAAGATGAACAGCACAATACTTTTCACGCTCATACCACGCGCCCTGGCCACCAGCGAATGAGCCAACTCATGCACCAGCACCGAGGCAAACAACAGGAGGGCTGAGATTAATCCCAGCACAAGGTATGTCGTATATGGATAGCCAGGATACAGCCTGGGAAACCAGCCACTGGCAATAGAGACCGTAAGCAAAACCAGGGCAATCAGCCAGCTAACGTTGGCATAAATTTCAATCCCGGCAATACTGCCGATACGAAACGAACCAGGCATTGACAGCTCCTTATCTGCGCTAACTACTATATAGAACGTAATAAGGTAAAAAAATAGTAGCTTACATCAAAGGTTTTTGCAACCTGGACAGCAAATATTTCAGATTTGACGACATCGAGCCGATTACCGCTTGTTTTATAATGGTACGATACGCGATGAAAAGTAGCAAGCAAAGGAGAATTGCCTCATGGAAGAAGAGACCCCCGCAACAGGGAAGGTTGGACCATTCACCATACTCGTTTGCATTAAGCAAGTGCCGCTGCTCTCAGCCCTGCGTTTCGACCCGGAGACGCGCCGCATTGTCCGCGAAGGGGTACCGCTAGACATCAACGAACTGGATATTTACGCGCTGGCGGAAGCGATCCGCTTACGGGATGCTCACGGTGGCGAGGTTATTGCTATCACGATGGGACCGCCACAGGCACGGGAGGCGCTAGCGACTGCTTTAGCAATGGGAGCGGATAGGGCTATTCACCTCAATGATCGCGCTTTCGCTGGAGCAGATACAGCCGCAACGGCGAGGGCGCTGGCCCTGGCCATCCGGCAATTTTCCGCCAAAAACCCCGCAGGTTTCGATCTGATATTTTGTGGTCGCCATAGCATCGATGCCGAGACAGCGCAGGTCGGGCCGGAAATTGCGGAGATGCTGGACCTGCCACAAGTCAGCGCCGTCCAAAAAATTGAGCTTCAACAAGACGACAAGAGGCGTGAGGCCATTGTTACACGCGAAACCGATGAGGGGAACGAAACCCTTATCGTCCCCTTGCCTGCATTGCTCACTACTGTTGAAAAGATCAATGAAGGCATCTGGCCCGATGAGCATGCTATTCGCGCTGCAAGCGAACAGGCAGGCGAGCGCATCCAGGTCATTACCGCCGCCGATCTCCAGGTCGATCCTCAGCGTTTGGGGCAGCCAGGCTCGCCCACCTGGGTTGCCGATGTGGTAGCCGATCCTTACCATCGGGTAGGCCATGTTATTGCAGAAAACGACCCTGAAAAGGCCGTCGAACTGCTTATCACAGACCTTGAGGCTCACGGACTGCTGGAAGACCAGTCCAGCTCCAATACTCCCACTGCCTCCGTAGCATTACAACGCCAGGGGACGCCCCTGCCGGACAAGGCGATCTGGGTCATCGCGGAACGCAGCAGCTTTGGTCAGCGTGCTCTCCGCCGCATTACTTTTGAACTGTTGGGGAAAGGTGGCGAGCTAGCGGCTGCGTTACAGGGCGAACTGGCGGCTGTGCTGATTGGCGCTCCAGGCATCACTCCCTATGCTAACACGCTGGAGGCTTATGGGGCCGAGCG
>DASTZT010000355.1:0-3888 GCA_035764225.1 Ktedonobacteraceae bacterium | reverse complement strand
ATAAACAGGGAAAAACGTCTCAAGCCCGTACACTTTTCGAGCAGGCGCTGGCCATTCGCGAAGAGGCTTTAGGTTCTAATCATCCACGAGTTGCCCGCACCCTGCTGGATCTGGCATCCCTCTCTCAATCTGAAGGAAAATACGCTTTAGCACTCACACTCTCTCAGAGGGCCTTGAGTATCTTTACCGAAGCCTTCGGTCTGGACCATCCAGATACTCTGATGGCCTCCGAGATAGTAGCTGAGTGCTCTCAGATACCGCCCGATCCTTTCCAGAAGAAACCTTCCTACTCTGAAGCCGATATTTCAGAATAGCGTTTGGGTATACGATGCATCAATCTGTCAGGAAGCCATCTTAGACTACAGAAAAGCGAGGATGAGCGCGTCCCCTTCTGCTCCAACCTATTGGAGCATGCTATCAATGCAAATCTGCTGGGGAGATAGGCCATCTGATACCGGACCCTGGATGCAGTTGCTCGGAGCAATCCAGGCCACACTATGCGAGGGGGGAATAGCTTCAACAGTTTTGGAACTGTTCATCGGGTAACGTATGATGAGCAGCAATACAAGTAACAGGCAGAAATAGCTTCCCACTAAAAACGCGCAACCTTGACGCCAAAGCTTTTTTGCCATTTGTTTTTCCTCCCTTGTAGTGAGTGGCTGAAAACTGAAGAACGTTAGCTTGTGTGAGCGACAGTACAACAAATCATTCGCAGGATAGATAGGATCTTTATGCTTTTGCCCCTTCTTACGATTATTGAGCGTTCTCTCGCTAGAGGTCTCCCGCTTGCAACGATGTCTCCGTGTTGACGGATGAGGGCGCTATTGATATCCGCAAGCGCATCAAGGCATAAAAGCCGCTGAGCAGGAAAAGCACAGCCGAAAGCGTGAAAATAGTGTCGATTGGCCCAATGGCAAAGCCCAGGAAGGAGCCATGAATGCCTTTGAAAAGATCGCTGGCAAGATAACCGGCCAGCGAGACAGAAACCAGGCTAGAAAGCACGCTCAACGAATTGATCGTGCCTATCACGCGCCCAACCATACCGCCCGGCACCGTACTCAGCGTGATCGGGATGAGCGTCACATTAATTGTGGCTTGCGCCAGGCCCAGCAACAGCATAATCCCCAGAGCAATCGGCAGGTTGGAGGTGCGGGCGAGCACTAAAAAGAGCACGCCAAAGCCCAGAATAGACGCCGTATACAGCCAGGTCTCCTGAACCTTACCCGCAAACAGCGATACCAGCAGAGCGCCAATGATGACGCCAATGCCGAACGAGCCATCTAAGAGACCAACATAGGTCACATTGATATGTAAATTACTGCTGACGAAGAACACCATCAGCGAATTGATCGCGCCAGCTCCCAGCGAGACCACCACGATAGTCACGAGCAAGACACGCAGGATCGTGTTGTTCAGAGAAAAAGTAATACCTTCGAGAAATTCGCGGCTGAAATTTTGCTGCCCTTTTTCGGCAGCGCTTCTCGTCGATGGTGGGGCTTGTACCGCCAGGACGCAGAGCAACGATACCAGGAAGGTTCCCGCGTTAAAGAGCAAAGCCCACTGGACGCCAAAGGTAAAGAGCACCGGAGCTGCCAGAGGCGGCCCCATAATCAGCGCAATGCTCTGAGAAACTTGAGCCAACCCGGCTGCCCGTGCTAATTGCTGTTGCCCCACAATATCTTTAATCAGTACGGCTCGCGCAGGCGAGAAGAATTGCGAACAGATGCTCGCCAGAAAAACTGTGGTGTAAATGGCGATCAGTTGCACGCTGTGATCAGGCTTCCACGGCAGAAACGAGGCACCGGAAACAAGAACTAGCAGCGTCACCAGCAGCATACGGATCAGATCCGCCCAGAGCATTGTGGCTTTTTTATCCCAGCGATCAACAAACACTCCCGCGATAGGCCCAAATAACAAGGATGGCAAGGCAACGGCAATCAAGACGCCGCTTACTGCCAGCGGTGCCCATGTCGCGGCTTGCCCATCCGGTTGACGCGCAATCACAGCGGCAATCCATACCACTAAGGTCAGGTCAAAGGTCGAATCGCCTAGCGCCGACACCGCTTGTCCGCTCCATAAAAAAGCATACTGGCGGTTGATAAACAGGGTACGCAACGAGCGCGGGAATGCCTGAACTGTCATAGCTCTGTCCATCCTTGCTCAAATGAGCGACAAATCATGGGTTATCGTCGGCCTGAGCAACGCTAGAACATAGACCGACTGCCTGGAACGTTGATGGCATGTTACGAGTGCATATCCTCTGAACCAACCTGATAGAAGGTAATGCTGAGCCGATAGTGATTTCTCCGCGCTGGGGTGAAAGGAGCGCTCTCTGCATCCAGAGCCAACGTGGGCTTTTGTAGCTCTTCAAACTCGGTTACCAGTTGAAATAAGCGTTCGATCAACTGATGCGCGATCTCTGGCGTGAGGATTAAGCGCGAATACCACGCCTGGACGCTTTTGCTCTGTTGCACGGCTTTCGGCAGTTCGCTGCGCACAACATCCAGGATCTGTAATACATACGGGATGGACTTTTCCGAAAATTCGCTGGTTAACGTTGCCATTGCCGCTTCCCCATCAGCAATACGATAGCGCGGCTCAATAAATTGATCGCGCGTTAAGGGGGTCGTTTCGACAACCAGCCGCCGATCAAGTAATTCTTCGAGAATGCTGTTGACTTTTGAGGTGCTTAAACCTGATTGCCGCACAATATCGTTACAGGTACGCTCTCCTTCCATCATTGCTAATAAAACAGGCAGAACGAGCAAGCGAAGTGGGGATTGCCCCTCAACCGGTATAGCCATGATAAGCTCTCCTTCTTTGCATCATACCAATTCATGTGCGGTTCACGCTAAGCAACGCTCTTAAGCAACTCTTCGCGATTTAAGCCATAGGCGACAATGGCAAGCGTATCTTCATTCAAGTATTGGCGGGCAACGCGAGCGGTATCATCCGTTGTCACCAGGTTCAGATTCTGGATCTCTGTATCGACAAATAAGGTCAGCCCGTTGACGGCAAATTTGCCAGTGGAAGGCAGCATCAGCCGCGAATTTTCGTGCTGATGCAGTAAACCCGTCGTGCGAATTGTACGCGCCCTATCCAGCTCCGATTGGTTGAGCCCCTGGTGCAGGCGCGGAATCTCTGCTAGCAGCACCTGAATCACCTCACGCACGTTCGCGCGCTCACACGAAAGCCGAATGGTCATGTATCCGGCGACCCCATAGGTGGTCGGTGTGGCCTGTATCTCATAGACGAGTTGGCGTTCCTCACGCAGGGCATTCCAGAGCCGCGAGCCAACTCCTAATCCCAGGCTATCGGCGATCAGCGAAAAGGGTAATCGATCAATATTGGCCAGCCCCGGCCCACGAAAGGCCACGTATAAAGCAACCTGCTGGGACTGGGTAGGAATGCCGATCAACTGCGGCACATCTTCAAAATAAGGAGGAGGAATAGAGGTCGGTTGCTGCGTCCAGTCGTGGAAGGCATCAAAAACCTTTTCCAGCACTTCAGTCCCCTCCACCGCCCCCTGACAGATAATGACCGTGCGCACAGGAGAGTAATAAGTGATATAACGATCCCGCAAATTTGTTTCATTAAAGGTATCCAGATTCTCGCTTGGTCCCAATGTAAATAATCCCAGGCTGCGGTTCCCAAAAAGCGCTCGCTCGACCCACTCATCGAGCGATTTTCTGGTTGACATAAAGGTTTTGATCTCTTGATCGATGACCGCTCGCTCTGTTTCGATCAGCGATGAAGCAAACGAGGGTTGACGAAGCAAGCGAGCCAGCCCCTGTAATGCTGCATCATTTTCCGTCGGCACCGTTGTTACCGAGAACTGGGTATACTCTTTTGACGTGAACGCTTCAACAATCGCGCCTTGCTGCACTA
>DASTZT010000354.1:0-6048 GCA_035764225.1 Ktedonobacteraceae bacterium | reverse complement strand
GGATGGGAAGGGGCCTTGCGCTTGCCCTGCTTCTATTTCGCTTGGGAAGAAGAGCATTGACAAGGGGAGGAGTTCTCTCTACAATCAGGCGTGTGTCAATGGCAGAGATAGAGGGTGATGTAGTAAGAAACAGTATAGTAGACGAGCTGAGAGGAAAACTTAGAATATGGCGAACCAGCAGCAGTATGCTATTCTCAAACAGGGAGGAGCGGCCTGGAATCAATGGAGAAAAGCATACCCAGATGTCATGCCGGACCTGAGCGGCATAAGCCTCATCAAGGCAAACCTGCTCAATGTGGATTTGAGCAGGACGGACCTCAGCCAGTCCAGCCTTTCCAGGATAGATTTGAGTGGCTCCGACCTGAGCGAAGCTAATCTCAGTGGTGCTATCCTCTATCGGGCTAATCTGAGTCAAACCAATCTCCGCAAGGCCAATCTCAGCCTCACATTTCTTGTCAGGAGCGAACTCATCCGGGCCGACCTGAAGGGAGCCAATCTGAGCGGAGCTAACCTGAGCCAGGCCGATCTGTATAGCGCAGACCTCATGTTTGCTAACCTGGATGGTGCCAACCTGAGCGAGGCCAGTCTGAGTGGAGCTAACTTGCGGGGGGCTTTCCTCGATAGAGTCAATCTGAGTCAGGCCGACCTGAGCGAGGCTGATCTCAGCGAAGCTGTTCTGGACAGAGTCAATTTGCTAGGTGCCATCTATAGTGCGGAACAACTCATCCGGGCTAAATCGTATCAGAACCTGATTCGCTGATAGCCCCAGAGGGATAAACGGAAACAGCGTATAGCGTCTTCTCAATAGTTGCCGACCACGCTCGGAGCAATGCTTACCTCTCTGAGAAGGTCGTAATCGTCATTGTCTGGTTATGCAATTTGCAAGCAGTCCCCGACGTGAAGGGGGAGATCTCCCCATACGAGTAGAATCCCGTCAGTACAGCCCTATCCCCTAGAACGGCACGGACGCCTTTTACTTCTTCATCGGTACGATGTTTGAGTACCAGCTTGCGCCCCACGCAACTAATCAGTAATGCTAGATCGGGAGAGGAGCGGATAGGTTCATAGCTTGTCGTCGCTGCTCCCACCGCGCCATCCACCAGCCGGTCAAAATTGGCTCGCATGAAGCGTGTATAGATACCCTCTGGCATATCACCAGCGAATGTAATGCTTTGTTGTGCTTCATCGACGGATAAAATTGTGCGCACAACGGGCTGAGAGCTGTCGGGAGTGAGCAGAGATAATGGGAAGAGCAATCCTGTCGCAGGCAGGCCCTGAGCATGCTCACCGAGGTAGGCTTTATACATTGGTAAGGCCAGTTTGCCATCTAGCTCGTAGAGCACATTCCCTGTTGAACGAGTAATGAGCCGTTTGGGGCCGAAGGTTTCCCAACCACCCAACGAGCCATAGCTTACAAGAAGCCGTTTACTATAAAAGCCAAGTACAACAATGCTTTCTGTCTCCGGTTTACCCTCCCATACGACAACCGTCTCCTCGAAGCGTGTACCGTCGCCTGAAAGACCCCCGGTAACGGTCACCTGAGGAGGAAGGTGACGAGTAAGCCCGGCAACGAGATCCGTACCATTGACGTTCACTCCACGAGAGAGCACCAGAACGTGAACGAGTCCTTTCTTGTCAAGCTCGCGGGCCAGCATCTCTCCTGCTTGAACGTCGCTGATGCCGTTTTTGAGCTTGATACGCACACCATGCAGCGTAGTGTGTTCGAACTGGACTGCCGTAGCCACGAGAGATTCGTCGAGCACCTGCGTATCAGAGATTTCGCCCGCAGTCGAACAGCCAAGAAGATGGGCGCTGGGATAGGCGCGTTGAATGCTTTGAAGGAGATCCCGCTGTTTAAGAAGGGCTGGGCAGCCAAACAGCAAGACCAGTTGAGCCGCGCGTAGCCTGCCTGGGACCGTCGGCTCCCACCTGCTGCCTTGCCATCGCATGTGTTCTATCTTCATATTCTGTCTCGCTCCTTTGGCAATACTTCAATTTCTTCTTGCTTGACGGACAAAAATTTATTTAGGAGAGTCGGAAAGGGATAGGCTGAGCGAAGGCATAATTGTGACAGCTTCTCTTAATCTACAGTATATACTGTTCTGGTTACAAAACAATAAAATTTGCGTTAAAAATGAGTAAACTTTATACGATTTGTCTGTGCTAGTATCTGTTCTCACAAAAAATCGTGCTTAGTATACCTATGGTATCATGAGTTTGTCTACTTTCGCCCGCATATGACCAGGACTTTTTGGCAAGCGTTCACTATGCTTGTGAGTAGAACATTGCGACCGAAGGACACTCATATGAAAGACATTCTTTTGCAGGGCACACCTGGCCATCCTCAGGTTGATGCTATCGTACAGAAAGTGGTCCAGGTGTACGAAAATGCCTTCCCTGGAAAAATCGCTGCATACTATATCGAAGGTAGTTATGCTGACCAGACCTATCTACACACCAGCGATATTGACCTGACCATCGTTTTTCGCAGCCCGTTTGCTGATACAACTGCACGCAATGTGGTGGAGCAGACCTGGACAAGTAAACAAGTAGGCACGCAGGAGGTTGATATTACGGTCGTAGATGAGGCCAGTTTGCGGGAAGGGGTCCATCCGAGCATGAAATTGGGCAGTCGGCTCATCTATGGACAGGACGTGTGCAGCCTCTATCCTCTTCTCTCTATAGAAGCGTGGACGCGTGATCGGATGCAGGCGGCGTACTGGCTTTTGGTCAATGTGTATCAACGTCGTATTCCCGTCCAGCTTGCTCTAACTTTCCCCTCTCCAGCAGACGAGTTCTATGGCTATACCAACCGCACGCTGCGGCTACCTGATGGCCGGGAAGTTCCTTGCACACGCAACCTTGTTCGTACTACCGGGTGGGCTGCGACTGCTCTGCTGGCTCTCCAGGCAGGACAATATGTAGGAAGGAAACGTGATTGTGTGCGGCTGTATCGCGATCATATCGGTGACGAATGGACAGCATTGCTAGAAGATATTATCGTCTCTTGCCGGGACCAGTGGCGATACCTCATTCCAGATGCGCACCATGCGCGCAAGCACCTGCGTGAGCTATGTGAGCGAACGCTGCAATTTGAACGGCATTTTTTGCTGTTCTACAAGTCGTATCTACTTAAGCAGTTCCGCTCGGCTGAGCAAGAAGATGTTCGCTTTGCCATCTGGCTTCAGGAGCAGCTCCCCCTTGATGATGTGGAGGTTGCTACGGCGCTTCAGACGCTGGCTCGCTAGCCACTGCCAACGCAAAGAACAACGATGTGCAGCCTTGCATGGGGAGCGCAAACGGTTTTCATTTCGCGTAATCTCTGGTATTATCGTCGTGTGAAAAAAGAACGTATCGGATAGTGAGTTGTCTCATAGCTTCTTTCTGGAGTCTCGTGTTACATTTGCCGTAGGTTGTAATGGGCGTGCGCCCGATGGTATAGAAGGAGCTTGCATAGTTATGGCGCAGGTATTGCCGCACTTTTGCCCGCGTTGTGGAGCACCAATAGCCGTGGGCCAACAGCCGCGTTACTGTCCTCAGTGCCAGTTGGATCTTCAATCGTATCTGGTGAATAATAGTGCTCAGCCGGTCTCAAATCCTGGTGTGTTGCCAGCCGGACCGTTTTCAAATCCAGGCTTCGCACCAGCGCATCAATCTCCATCAGCTTTCCCAGATCAGCAGCCATCGTGGGCGCAGCAGGGAAATCAGATGGGGTTGCCGCCGCAAAAGCCTCGTAAGTCTGGCATGGGCAGGGGCGCTTTTGTGCTAGTGTTGCTGGTCGTGTTGCTAGTATTGGGAGGCGCTGGTTACTTCGTCTGGTTTATCCTGGGGCCTGGCGCGGGTCAGTCCGCGATTACCACGACGCCGATCAATGCCACTGTGACGTATGCGGGCGTCGCTTTGACCGTGCAGCAAGTGCAGCAGTCACAACGCTTTATCGATGACCCGAATAGCGATACAGGCGGGATGGTACGTCTAAGCATTCAAGGCAAGAATAATGCCACCACGACGGTGAATCTGGTGTATACGAATATTGCGCAGCTGGTTTTGCCTGGGGGCAAAGTCGTAACGCCTACGTATGTCAAATCGAATGTCAGTCTGGCTCCAGGCGCGACCCAGACGAGCATTGTAGATTTTGCTGTGCCTTCAACGATCAAGGTTGAGCAATTGGTGCTGCGTGTGGGAGCGACGGAAGAGGCGCAGATGGACGTTCCATTAACGGGACATGCAGATCTGGCCGCCTATACGCCAAAGACTACCACCCCTAATAAAACATTGGAGTATCAGGGGCTGGATTGGATGCTGGTCAGTGCGACCTCGCAGTTGAACCTTGATAATCAGCAGGCAAGCAAGGGCATGCGTTATGTGACCGTGACGTTCAAGATCAACAACACCTTAGCGCAAACGGCCATTCCTGGTTCGCCTTATGATTACATGCGCCTGAAGGCCGATACTGCCAATCTAACGCCAGTGGCATCGACGCTACCAACCTCTTTTGATGCCGGAGCAGCGGGCAAAACGGGAACCGTCACATTCCTGGTACCCCAGAATGCCGCGACTCTGACCCTCGTTCTGGTATCACAAGATGGTTTCGATCAAGCAACAACCAATATGCAATTTTGATTGCTGAATAGCTTACAATCCAGACTGCCAACGCTGCTGACACGCTAGCTTCGCTCAGGCAGTCTGTAAGGAAGACTATTCCTTTGCCAACCTTTCAAGGAGAGAGATTATGGCACAACAAGCAGCTACCTGCCCGAAGTGTGGCACCTTAGCCACCGCTGGTCAGCGTTTTTGCTCAAACTGTGGAGCAAGCCTGGACATAAGCGCCAATCAGCGGACGGAATATGTGACGGAGGAGGAGACGCAACAGGCAGTTCAAACTCCTGACGCATCGTATGCTCCTGCCCCTCCACCAGTACAGACCTATCAAACTCCCCCTCCTCCACCTGTATATTCGGCTCCCCCTTATGCAAAGCCCCAAAAAGACTCATCGAAAAGCGTCCTGGGGCAGATCGGCTGCGGCGTTGGCATCGTGATCTTGCTGGTGCTGGCCCTTTGTGGCGTTGCCAGCTACTTCGTTTATAATGGTTTGCGCGGTTTTGCGACAGATACCGCCAGCACGAACCAGACGGGTAGCAATGTCGGCAGTGGTGGAGCTACTAACTCTGGTGGGACGCCGACTCCCCAGACACCAACCGTCGTTTCCGTCAATGGGAAGATAATATATGCAGGCGTAAATATCACTATCGTCGATACTAAACAAACCAATTTTTTCACCGACGATGCCAGTACGAGCGACCAGGCAGGAGGAATTGTGCGAGTGAGCTTTAAAGAGGAGAACCAGATGAATGCCTCCGGCTCTTTTCTCTACTCGGATATTATGCGCCTGCTGCTGCCAGATGGAACCTCCATCGTACCTGGTAATGAGCAATATGGCATTGGTCCGTCTGCCGCCACAACGCGCAACAATTGGGCCGACTTTCCCGTACCTCTCTCAATCAAGTCCGATCAACTGACGCTCCGCATCGGGACTACGACCGAGGCCCAGATGGATATCCCGCTCAAAGCGAATACTGATGTCAGCAAGTACCAGCCGAAGAAGGTAACGCCAAATAAGCAAACGCAATATGCCGGAACGAGTTGGACGATCACAGACGCTACGGATCAGCTGGGCTATAATGGCAAACAGGCGGATAAAGGCATGACCTTTGTGATCGTATCTCTAAAGATTGATAATACCTCGTCCAATGACTTTAGAGGATATCCAGGTGATTATGTGCGCCTGAGAACTGGCGCTACTGTAGCTTCGCCCGATATAGGATGCTCTCTTCCTCTGAGTGTCCAGGCGGGCCAAACTAATGTGACCGGCACCTGTGCTTTCTTAGTGCCTCAAGGCAGTACCGATTACACGTTCCAACTGTTGCCCAATCCCAGTACCGGAGCTACCACGGACTCCACCATCCCGTTCCAGATTCAATAGCCGATTTTAGGCTGATGTCAACCATATTGTAGGGGCAAGGGGAGGAGAAGTGGAGAGGGAGGGGG
>DASTZT010000353.1:0-4067 GCA_035764225.1 Ktedonobacteraceae bacterium | reverse complement strand
CGCGCTCCACCGTTTGATCTACCCACTCGCGCATCTCTTCCGCCGGTATTGGTTCGTGAGTATAACTACTTCTCCAGCCGCTGAGATCAAATGCCGGGTCATGGTCGGCTTCGTCTTCGCTATAGGTCGTGTCCCAGACGGATTGCCATTGCTGTACCTGCTCATCCTGCCAATCCTTTTCGTAGGGACCCTCCTTGCCGATCAACTGAGCGGAGCTAGACACGATAGTGGCGTTGTTGATCGGAATTTCAAGCAAAGGTTTACCGCGTCCGAGCTGCCGCTGGAGCTGAGGCACAATATAAGCAATCAGACGTTTGCTGTCGCTCTCACCGCCAGCATCATCCCGTGCCACAACCACGCTTTCACGCACCGAAGGATGCTGCTCTAAGGTCGCCTCGATCTCTTGCAGTTCGATACGAAAGCCATGAATTTTGACCTGGTGGTCATTACGCCCCAGAAACTCCAGGTCGCCATTCGCGCGGTAGCGTGCCAGGTCCCCGGTTTTGTAGAGCCGCTCGCCAGGTGTGGCACCGAAAGGATCTGGCAGAAACCGCTCGGCGGTCGCCTCTGGTCGCTGGAAATAGCCCCTGCTTAACCCATCTCCGCCAATATAAAGATCCCCGATTGCGCCCATTGGCACCGGTTCCATTTGAGCATTCAGCAAATAGATTTGAGTATTGCCAATAGGCCGACCAATCGAGACATTGCCTTCGACGGTTGTGATCCGGTGCAACGCGGACCAGATGGTGGTTTCCGTCGGGCCATACATATTCCAGAATAGCGCGGATGGCCGACTCAATGTCTGGGCCAGTTCAGTCGGCAACGCCTCTCCCCCACACAATATACGCATCTCCGATGAACTGTACCACCCCACCTCCAGCAGAAGACGCCACGTCGTCGGCGTCGCCTGCATCACGGTCGCAGCCTGTTCGATCAGATGCTGCTTCAGTTGCTCCCCATCGCGACTTACCTCCCGACTGGCCAGCACCAGCCGGGCTCCTACCATCAGAGGCAGCCAGAGTTCCAGACCAGCGATGTCAAAGGAGATACTGGTGACCGCAAGTAAAGTATCGTGCCCGCTCACTTCCAACTGATTGCGCATCGAGCAGAGAAAATTGACCAGCGCCTGATGCGCAATCTGTACCCCTTTGGGGACTCCCGTGGAGCCGGAGGTATAGAGTGTATAAGCAAGATTGTTGGCAACGACGCGAGACGTTCTAACCAGCGGGAGGTCTCTAGCAATCGTGAGCCAGTCGCGATCAAGGCAAAGCGTGGCACCCGGATGCTCAGGCAGGCGCTCCAACAAGGCCGCTTGCGTCAGCAGGACAGGAGTCTGAGTTTGCTGCAAGACGAAGGCCAGACGTTGCTGCGGATAGTCGGGATCGAGGGGAACATAGGCCGCACCCGCTTTGAGGATGGCCAGCAGCCCGATCAATAGAGCTGGGGAACGGTCAAGCGCCAGTCCAATGAGCGTTTCTGGTCCAATGGAATAGTGATAGCAGAGATAGTGTGCCAGCCGGGTAGCGCGGGCATTAAGCTCGCCATAGGTGAGTTGCTGCTCTTCAAAGAGCAGCGCAACCGCTTCTGGCGTACGTTGCACCTGTTCTTCGATCAATTCTTGCAAGCAACTATGCTGAGGATAGTCGAGTCGCGTTGCATTCCACTCGACAAGCAATTGCTGCCGCTCGTCTTCGGAGAGCAGAGGCAGAGTAGCGATCTCGCGATCTGGATCGGCAGCAATTCCTTCTAGCAGATTGCGAAAACAAGTGAGCATACGCTGGATCGTCTCCGCTGCGAAAAGATCGGTATTGTACTCTGCCTCTATATTGAGGCCATGTGGCCCTTCGGAAAGAAATAGCGACAGGTCAAACTTTGATGTGGCAGTACCTGTATCCAGATACTGGATCGCCAGAGGAGATTGCCCGGCAGAGGAAGAGGAAAGATGCGGCATGTTCTGTAGTGTGAACATGACCTGAAAGAGAGGGCTATAACTCAAGTTGCGCTCTGGTTGGAGCGCATCCACCAGTTGCTCAAAAGGCAAATCCTGTTGTGCATAGGCTTCAAGGCAGACTTCGCGCTCTCTCCGCAACAGCAGGCGAAAAGTGGGAGAACCAGAGAGATCGGTACGCAGCACCAGCGTGTTGACGAAAAAGCCGATCAGCCCCTCAATCTCGGCACGATTACGGTTCGCTATCAACGAGCCAACGACGATATCTTCCTGCCCGTTATAGCGATATAATAGCACCTTAAATGCAGCTAGCAGCGTCATAAAGAGAGTAGCGCCCTCCTGGCGGCTGAGAGCATGCAGGGCGCTGCTCAAACTTTCGCTCAATAGCAGGGACTGTGCCGCCCCGCGAAACGTCTGCATAGCTGGACGCGGATGGTCGGTGGGCAGGTACAACATAGGAACGTCGGCAAGCTTTACTTTCCAATAGGCAAGCTGTTCTTCCAGTTTCGTCCCTTGCAACCGTTGATGCTGCCAGAGGGCAAAGTCGATGTACTGAATGGGTAACGCCGGAAGTTGTGCTGACCGCCCATGCAAGCGTGCCTCGTAACAGATAAAGAATTCCCGCATAAAAATACCACCAGACCATGCATCAGAGATAATATGATGCATGGTAAGCAGCAAAATATGTTCCTCTGGTCCCAGTCTGAGCAGGGTGATGCGTAAAAGCGGACCAACAGCCAGATCAAATAGATGATGGGCTTCCGCGTCGGCTACGCGTAGCACTTCAGCCTCACGTACAGCCTCGCCAACATCTTGTAGATCAATTAAGGGAATAGCCGCCTGCCTCCCCTTAGCGATAAATTGGCGCGGCTCTCCATCAATGGCAATAAAGGTTGTGCGCAGGGTTTCATGGCGCTCGATCATGTCTCCAAGAGCCTGCCGCAACATTTCAGGGATTAAGGGGCCAGATAGTCGTAGAGCCTGGGGAATAATATAAACGGCGATATTCGGCTCAAATTGATCCAGAAACCAGAGACGCAATTGAGCAAACGATAAAGGAAAAGACTGAGCGTTTCGGTCGTGAAGGCGGATGGTTTCGTCTACGATACGCTCCCCACGCTGTTTCTCTTTCAGCCGCTGGAAAATTTGGGCACGCTGCTCGCGGGAAAGCTTTGCGAGGTGCTCCACCGAGCCTCTGGCGTCATGAGTACTCACTGCATTTTCCTTCCTATTAATACATAACCATAACAGAGGGCCGTGGTTTACATCTCAGGAGACGGCGCTTCCATCCCGCCCTCCTGACCGAAGGTAGACACGCCCGTAGCTCCCCGATTCATCGTGGGAGCGTTGGAGGGCGGAATATCAAGGACTTCTATATCCGCTAACATTTGTAACAATTCCTCCTCATCCAACTGCGCAAGTTCTTGCTGGATGATCACTTCGGCAAAGTCGGCAATGGTGGGCTTCTCGAAGAGGGTGCGCAATGGCAGTTCAACCTGCAAGCTCTCCCGCACGCGCGAGATCACCTGCGTAATCAATAGAGAGTGCCCTCCCAGATCGAAGAAATTATCATAAATACCGACCTGCTCGCGCCCCAGGACCAGCGCCCAGATAGCGACCAGCGCCTCTTCCACCGGGTTGCGCGGCTCTCCTCCTTCCACACCTTCAAGCTGGCTACTGGCTTGCCCAATAACAGATAATGCTTGCCGATTAATTTTATTATTAGGCAGAAGCGGCAGTGCATCCAGCATGACATAGAATGGCGGGACCATATAATCTGGCAACTGAGTTCTTAGATAAGCTCGCAGCTCTGCTGATGTCAGGGCAGAAGCGGGCTGTCGCGCCACATAGGCGGCCAGTTGCTTCTCTCTGGAAACAGCCGCTCCCCTTTCCTCCAGCAGAACGACGGCTTCCTGCACCGCCGGGTGTCCCTTTAAGACGGCCTCAATCTCCCCCAGTTCAATGCGATAGCCGCGCAGTTTCACCTGGGAATCGTTGCGCCCTAAAAATTCGATGGTCCCATCTGGCAGGTACCGCGCCAGGTCGCCGCTACGATAGAGGCGCGCACCGGACGCGCGGTAGCTCCCCGATTCATCGTGGGAGCCCGATTCATCGTGGG
>DASTZT010000352.1:0-3073 GCA_035764225.1 Ktedonobacteraceae bacterium | reverse complement strand
TCCCACTCTCACATCGAGAATGAGAGGGGTGCAGCGTTCACGCCTCTAGAGCGAATAGTCGCCGTTGTGGGCATCTTCTAGATAACGAGCCAGCAAAGTAATACTCGCTGCCAGATCGGCCTGGTGAATCATTTCGTTGACCGTATGGACGTAGCGGGTAGGCGTCGAGAGGGTAATCGCGGGCGAGCCTTCGCGCGCTCGCTGCATCGCTCCCGCATCTGTCCCGCCCCGTGGCAGCACCTCAAGCTGATAGGGAATGTTGTGCCGCTGCGCCAGATCGCGGAAGTGCCGCACGAGCTTGTGGTTGGAGATATGCGACGAGTCGAAGATTTTGATAGCGGTGCCCTCGCCCAGCCGTGTGATCGCATCCTGCTCCACGCTGCCAGGGATGTCGCCTGCCAGCGTAATATCCAGTGCAACGCTCACATCTGGTTGAACCTGATAGGATGCCGTAGCTGCACCACGCAGGCCCACCTCTTCCTGAACTGTGGCAACGGCGAAAATAGTCACCTCATGGCTCCGCAGGGCGCGTAAGGCTTCGAGCATCACAAAGAGGCTGGCACGGTCATCCATTGACTTGCTGACGACCATATCGCCAACGACTTCGAGCGTGCGATCCATCGTAATCATATCGCCCACCTCTACTTTTGCGCGTACCTGTTCGTTTGACAAGCCGAGATCAACAAAGAGATCATCGAGTTTCACCGCCGCAGGCTGCTCATTGCCCAACAGGTGAATAGGCTTGCTCGACGGCATCAGGGTTCCCCGCAAGGTCTGGCCCGCAAAGCCGTGAACCAGGACACGCTGAGCAAAGAGCACACGGGCATCAAAACCACCCACCGGCTGAATACGGATGAATCCCCTGTTGTCAATATGTTTGACGAGGAAGCCAATTTCATCCATATGGGCGGCCAGCATGACACGACGCTCACTTTTGCCTCGCTTCAAGGCGATGATGTTGCCCAGGCGATCAACACTGACCTCGTCGGTAAGCGTGCGCAGCTCTTCCAGGATCAGAGCGCGTACCTGATCTTCACGTCCTGAAATACCGGGTGTTTCCGCGATCTTTTTCAGCAATTCAATATTGAGTGCCATCCTTACTCTCCTCTTCCTTTTTAACTCGACGTATCTCTGTGCGGGACACAAACGCGGTGTATAAGCTCTCTAAAGTCATACACCTCTTCTACAGGTGTACACCATCAGCGAACGTTTTGTCCAGCCCATATACAGACATTGGCATAGTTTTGCCGTTCTGCAAAAATTTATCCCCTGCTCGCACGTTCGTACCGACTAGCTTTAGCGCGTCCAATTTATTGCCTGGACACCCCGAATTCCGCTTCCCACGCAGCACCATTGTAGTGTATCCGAGATGTACAGGCGCTGAAGCGGACGCGATGCAATCAGGTCGGTACGAAGAGTGCGACAGCTTTCTCATCATTGGGCGACGATCATTTCTGTGCTATACTAACCCCACGAAAAGTAAACCGATCTGGAGGACGTATGAGAGCCTTATTGCAGCGAGTGAGCACGGCGAGCGTGACCGTTGATGGGCAGATTGTTGGGCAGATTGGGCAGGGATTGTTGATATTGCTGGGCGTTGGGCACGATGATAGCGAGGCCCAGGTAAAGACCCTGGTGGAGAAAATCGTTCATCTGCGGATCTTTGGCGATGATGAAGGCAAGATGAATCGTTCGCTGCTCGATATCAATGGGCAAGCCCTGGTCGTCTCCCAATTCACCCTCTATGCCGACACGCGCAAAGGTCGCCGCCCCAGCTTTGTCGAAGCTGCTCCACCCGCTATCGCCGAAGAACTGGTTGAACGCTTCAAAGCCGCCATTGCCGCCTATGGCATCCAGGTCGAGAGCGGCATTTTCGGTGCGCATATGAATGTTGCGTTAGTCAACGACGGTCCGGTCACAATCATGCTCGATAGCGAGCAGTTGGCGCGTTGATTTTCCTGAAAACCTATGCCTACACAATTGTATAGGTCACGGTGACAACCCAGATGGCAGACCCCTTGCGAAAAGTAATCGTTCCCTTGTAGATGCCGACCTTCAACCCGGTGCTGGCTGCCTGAACCTGCACATTCTGCCCACCATTGACAGCAAGCGTGCCTGCTGATGGATTGGCCTTCAACCAGGAGCCTCCGCTATTGGTCACAGCGGTAGCAGTCCAGTTGTTCGTGTTTCCTCCGCAGTCGGTCAAGGTCACAACCTGCGAGGCTGGATTGCCCAAGCCAGGCAAGGATGTAAAGGTCAGATTGGCTTGAGAACCACTAAGGCAATCTGGCACAGGCGTGGGCGTTTGTCCTACTGTCGGCGCTGGCGCTGTTGATGCTGTCGGCGTTGGGACTGTTGTATTCGGGATACCTGTAGGAGGAACTGAAGTACTTCCTTGCACTATGCCAGTTGCTATGGCGCTCGGCGTTGCGGTAAGAGTGACTTGTCCTGCGTTGAGAGTGCTGATTTGTCTTTGAGCTGATGTATGTCCTGAAAAAAGAGACGCGCTGTACCATGCCCCGCCTGCGATAAGCAGGGCCAGCAGCATAATCAACGGTGCTACCAGCTTCCTCCTTCTGGTGCCTCCGACTGCTTGCGGTAGTGGCTGCAGTGATGGAGGAGCGGAGGATGCCAATAGTTGGTGAACAGGAGCATCCAAAGTGGAGGCATTTAGCTGCTCGCTCGGTAGCATGTCAACAGGAGTAGCTGGAGTAGCGGAGCTATAAGAGCTATCGGCAAGGGGGGTTGTGATAGGTTCTGCCGAAGCCGGGTGTTCTGTTGAAGCGTGAATAGGTAGCGCGAGCAGCGGCGTTTGTTGGTATGCAGCTTGTAAAGCGTTGGCGAAAGCTGTGACGGTCCCATAACGCTGGTCGGGATCTTTGGCCAGTACCTTGAAGATGACCTGCTCCACCTGAGGGGAAAGCCCTGGAACTTTTTGACATAACGATGGCGGCAGGGTGAACAGATGCTGGCTGGCGATTTCGGCAAAGGTGCCATTGAAAGGGCGCTCGCCACAGACCCATTCGTAAGTGACGACGCCCAGCGAGTACTGATCGCTGGCGAAACGTACCTG
>DASTZT010000351.1:0-6553 GCA_035764225.1 Ktedonobacteraceae bacterium | reverse complement strand
GTAATAAACTGTAAAACCTCATATAAATGGAAAAGAACCAGACTTTAGATCCTAAATCGCTGACAACGGGGCGTCTGCTAGCCAACAATGTCATTTGGAACTTTCTTGGAGCTTTAGCTCCTGCAATCTGCGCTTTAGTTTGCCTTCCCATCATGAAGCACAGCCTCGGCATGGACCGGCTGGGCATCATCACACTTGCATTTGTCATCGTGGGCTATTTCAGCCTGTTCGACTTTGGTTTGGGCCGAGCTCTCACGAAAATGGTGGCAGAGAGAGTTGGGCAACGGAGTTGGAAAGAAATACCCGCTCTTATTTGGGCGTCTCTGTTCCTCATGTTGATTTTTGGCCTTCTGGGCGCGGCGCTAGGATTCGAATTCTCTCCGTGGTACGTCTATCGAGTCATCAAAATCCCTCCAACTCTGCAACACGAGGCCCTGGTTTCTTTTTACTGGCTCAGCGCATCGCTTCCGGTCGTTGTGATTACTGCAGGTCTGCGAGGTATCCTCGAAGCGGTGCAAGAGTTCCGCCTCGCCACCATTATCAGAATACCGATTGGGATATTCACATATCTGGGGCCCGTACTTGTAATTCCGCTCTCTCATAGTGTTGCTTCGATTGTCGCAGTGCTGGTAGTAGCGAGGCTGCTAGCATGCATCGGCTATTTCTTTGCCTGCTTTGCAGTGTTACCCGACATGAAGCGGGTAGGGTTTGCTTCTCCTGCATCTGTTCTTTCCCTGCTTCGCTTCGGCGCTTGGATGACCGTAAGCAACGCGGTCAGCCCTCTCATGCTCTGGTTTGATCGCTTTGTGATCGCGGCTATGGTTTCTGTTTCGGCGGCTGCATACTACGCGATTCCTAATGAAGTCGTAATACGGCTCACCATCGTCCCTTATGCCCTGCTAGGCGTTCTCTTTCCTGCATTTTCCACTGCCAGCGCTCATGATCCGGAGCGGCTGGGTGTTTTGTGGCAAGCAACACTACGCTATATTTTTATCGCGCAGTTCCCGATCATCCTTCTTCTGATAGCCTTTGCTCCACAATGGCTTCATGTGTGGCTCGGGGCCGATTTCGCTCAGAACAGCAGCCTGGTTGCACGCTGGCTTCTGGCCGCCATTCTTATCAACAGCGTCGCAACCGTGCCGTATTCGCATTTGCAGAGCATCGGCAGACCGGACATTACCGCCAAGTTGCAGGTCATTGAACTTTTCCTCTATGCCGGTGTCCTCTTTGTCCTTGCTCGGCGTTTTGGGATTAACGGAGTAGCGGTTGCCTGGTTTCTGCGCATGGCTTTCGAAGCGATTTTCGTTTTTTATTTTTCGGCGCGCTTCTTACCATCGACCAAGCCTGCTGTTGCGAGGTTGAGTTGGATGCTCGCTGCAACAATGGTTGCCTTCGTGATCATTGCTGCTACAGGGTCGATGGAAATTAGAGTGGCACTGGCTGCGGTGATATGCCTTGGAGGGATGCTGATCATATGGTTCTGGATCTTTTCCGCACGGGAAAGACAGTTCCTTGTTTCCTCATTTTTAAGAAGAAGCTCGCTTGGGAGCTGATTTCTGAGACTACAATCTGCACCATTCGGATAGGGGTATAACGCGAACCAAAATGAAAATTGCACTCTTAACGCGCTTCAACCCATACGACCGGCGTGCGTGGTCAGGTACGCTCTTTCACATGATGACTGCGTTAAAAAGGAATTGCGGTGAGGTAACCTCTCTTGGGCCAGCCGGCCAGGTCCTCTATTTTGCGGGTAGAGTGATTCGCAGAGGCATCCTGCTTCCTCTAGGCAAGAATATTGATTACACCCATACAGTTGTACTCTCCAAAGCTGTTGCTTCTACTTTCGAACGCCGGCTTGCGCGTGCGAGTTTCGATGCAATTTTTGCGCCCGCTGCCCGCACAGAACTCGCATACCTTGAAACGGATATTCCCGTCCTTTATTACACCGACCTGACAGCGCGGCAATTCAGAGATTACGCACGGAATCTCCGTGGGCTCACTCCCTGGGCTGTGGAACAGACAGAACACCTCGAGCGTCGTGCCTTCCGGCGAGCGCAACATGTCGTCTTTCCATCAAATTGGGCGGCCCGATCTGCACTGCAGGATTATGGTGTGCCGCAGGAAAAGATAAGTGTGATTCCGATGGGTGCCAACGTTGAAGGCATCCCATCGATGGAAGAAATCACGTCTAGGAGATCCAACGGGGTCTTAAGCAAATGCCGTCTGTTGTTCGTCGGTGTTGATTGGGAACGCAAGGGAGGTAATGTTGCGTTTGAGACGATGATTGAGTTGCTAAATAGAGGACTGAACGCTTCGCTGACGGTTGTCGGTTGTAGGCCTCCAAAAGAAAAAGTTCATCCTAAAATGCAGGTTATTCCATTTCTAGACAAGTCCCTGCCTGAGGAGCGATCGCAGTTCAACGATTTATTGCGCGAATCAGATTTCATGGTCTTTCCGACCCAGAAAGACGCATCCCCAATAGTGTGTGCCGAGGCCAATGCGTTTGGTTTACCATTAATTGCTGCTGATGTGGGGGGGCTTGCTGTTCGCAATGGTGAGAACGGTATCCTTCTCCCGGCTGCCGCTTCGGGGCATGAATATTCCGATGCGATCCAACAATTAGTGAATGACAGCTCTCGATACCTGGCGCTGGCGCAATCCGGTCGCGCCGCGTACGATTCGCGCCTTAACTGGGACGCATGGGGAAAATCAATAAACGCCGTGCTGGAACGTTTCACAGATGCCAAAGGAAGAACAGCCCTCGCCCGCCCGTGAAGCCTCAACTCACATGTAAAGGCCTTTCGGTGATCGAGAGTCATTTACTACAGTTACCTGCAACTCTCATATTAGAAGGAGACTTGTGCCAAAGGTCTGGGCTCACTGAGGTTTTTTGATTGAAGAACAGCTCGCTGAGTTTTGCTTCGCCCGATCCCACACCAACGCTCTTGGTAATGGCTGCAGCTTGCGCATGGCTGTATTGGGTGGGAGACATGGGCTGGGTTGCCATGCTTCCGGCTGCTCTCGTTCTTATACCTACCGCCGTCTACCTGCTGTCGCAGAATATTTCCTTAGCACTCGCCGCTATTCTTGGCAGCGCTGCAATGCCGCGCTATTTTGCACAGATTTCCGGAATAAAAGCAAGGCCGGAACACATAGTGACTGGATTGCTGTGTCTTTCCGCGGTTTTCATCTACAAACGCTTAGATAACAAGCCGCGCTGGATGTTCGCGGATCTGCTGGCAGCGGCGTTTATTTTGATGAATGTGTTCAGTTCCATATTTATGTCGGTTGCGCCGAGCCAGACATTTAAGTGGTCAATGCAACAAACGCTGGTGGTCTTACCATATTTTCTTGTCCGTCTGCTCGCTAGCAACCGAGAGCGGTTCCATCAGGCCATCAAAATAATGCTCGTGGTCGGGACAGTAGAGGCTGGCTATGCGGTTCTGTGTTTTTTTTCTTATCGGCTGTTTGGAACTGACTTTGGCGTTGAAATCGGCCAGTATGGTGATATTCCGGGAATTTACGGAAGCCAATTCGAGGCCAATCTGCTTGGCTCGTACTGCGGTGCATGCCTGGTAGTCATGCTATTTCTGTATTTCCGGGATAGAAGCCGGGCTTTGCTCTGGGGCAGCGCCATCACATTTGCCGGGCTCATCATAAGCCTTTCGCGTGCTGCAGTGGCCTCCACCGCTTTGGTCTTGGCCGTGCTGATATATTATTCTCTCCGCAAGGGACTGGCGAATGTGCAGGCGCTACGCCGTGTGGGGCTTGTCTTTGCTGGAGTTGGTTTGATACTGGCCGCGTCTATCACCCCACTCTACGCAGAACGATTCAGCACAGTGGATCTTTCCAATCCTACGGCTGATGACACGACCAAGATCCGTGTTCTTGGTTTAGGTGTAGCGGCCGAGCGCAGCCTCGAGCATCCTGTATTTGGTGGCGGCACAAACAGCTTTCAATTGGAATTCGAGTATCAGGAAATCGGATACGATACCGATGTTGGTGGCTGGATCGGGAATCCAGAAATGCGCGTCTGGCACGACACGGGTGCTGTTGGCCTCGCGATTTTTTTGGCTTTTCTCGCATTTGTTTTTGTTCCGGCGTTGCGGGTAGCTCGCCGCACTCCTTCGTCTGAGTTGCTCGGACTTCTGCTGGCCGGTCTGCTGTATTGCATCTCGTTTCAGGCAACAGATGCCACGATTTTGAGTTTCCCCTGGATTCATCTCGGCTTGATTGCCGCGGGAAACACTCTGTTAAGTAACTCGCGGCCAGAGTCAACGGGATTAGAGAACTGAACCAGAATAAAGGAACTGCACCGGTAATTAGAGGGGGACTCTGTATAGAAGTCTTCGTTTCGTCACAAAACCGTATGTTATTCTGACTTTTTATGCGTTCGCTTCTCCGGAAGATTATAAATTACGCGCTCGGGTTCGCGGAGCTTGAGATAATCCGCCGGCACACGCCTGATTCTCTGCTCAAATCGGCCCATCTGGCGACTTTAATCGACGGCGGAGCAAACGATGGTGGATTTGCGTGTCGGGCAAGAGCCATCGCTCCGGAGGCAATGATCCATAGTTTTGAACCAGTACCGTGGATCTATCAGAAACTTGCGGCGACATTCAAATCAGACAAGAGATTTCACGCGTATCAATTGGCATTGAGCGATGCGAACGATGATCGCAGGTTCGAGATCAATGAGGATGAATATTCATCTTCTCTGCTCCCCATGAGAAGCACCGCGAAGGAGGTGCTCGCCACCATAGCTCCAACCGAGAAGCATATACAGGTGGACATTACGACGCTTGACGCATGGGCTGTGGGGAAAGAATTGGTACGACCGATCCTTCTGAAGCTCGATCTTGAGGGGAACGAACTCGCGGCTCTGCGGGGAGCAGACAAGTTGCTCGATCAGATTGATTTTGTGTTTATTGAGATATCTTTCATTTTGTTACGCGACGGGCAACCAACCTTTCGGGAGATATTCGATCTTCTCTGGGATAGAGGTTTTGAACTAATCGATGTGTATCCAGGGCTGATGGACAAGCGGACCGGTCAAACTATCTGGGCAGATTGTCTTTTCGGACGAAAGTCCTCCAGGTCAGAACGCGACTCCACTGAGATAGCGCCGGCCCGGGATATTGCTTGTCGGACGTGACTGTTATTTATCTTGGACCCGGACAAACAAATTTCTTGCACCGAGTCCCCACTTAGTGCTTTGGATATTAATGGCTAGTGTTCTGGAAATCGCAAAAGGCGAGGCCAGCTTTTGAGATAATGCCCGCAACCCAACACGTACAATGGCCCAGGATCAATCCACGGCGAAATTTGCCTCGTAAAATTCCATCTGGCATTATCTTTTGGCATCGGTTCAGCATATTCTGGAGCAAAGGACTGCCGAAGCAGGAGAAATCTGAATGCGCGGCCTCAACTGGATAAGCGTAAGGATAAACAAGGCCAGGTACGGGGACCCTTTTTATGACGTCATCAGGGCTGGATCATTAAGGTCAGCCAGGAAGCTGATCCCGGCGCTGCTGAGTCTGATACAGCCAAGAAGTGTTGTAGACATAGGCTGCGGTTCGGGCACTTGGCTCCGGGCTTTTCAGGAAAATGGTGTTAACAACGTTTTCGGAATCGATGGTGGGAGAGCGCAGCACCTGGAGATTCCTGAAGCCTGTTTCCGACAGGTTAATTTGGCGGCAGGCTTTGAGCTTGAACGCAAGTTTGATCTTGCGATTTGCATGGAAGTGGCGGAGCATCTACCTCCAAGTCGTGCGAAGGGGCTTGTCCAGGATCTGAGCAGTCTGGCACCAGCGGTGCTCTTTTCCGCCGCCATACCAGGCCAAGGAGGTACTCATCATGTCAATGAGCAATGGCCTGGCTATTGGGCGAATTTGTTTTCTGAGCTTGGCTATCTTCCATTTGACTGTTTACGGCCCCGGCTCTGGAACGACGAAGCCATCGAATGGTGGTACAGGCAGAATGTGATTCTCTATCTTCAACCACAAGTGGCGGTAGAAAATGGATTTGACGCACAGAATAGCGCAACACCCCTGTCTCTGGTTCATCCGGGATTGTTGAGAAAACGTCCTAGCGCGCTACAAAGGTATATCAACCGAATTAGGATGAGATCTTCATCTCCGGTCCTAACCCTGTGATTCTAATGAGTACGACTCTCTTACTATGTTTGAACAACTGCACCAGGATGAGGACCGGTTCAGCCGTTTTCCACCCATAACCCACAGCTCGACGACATCGTCCGGAACAATCTGGCGCAAACGATGAAAATTCTGGTAACGGGAGGTGCCGGCTACATCGGTTCGGTAGTGAGCATGGAACTGCTTACGCTGGGATATGAAGTTGTTATTCTCGATAATCTGAGCAAGGGACATCGCGGTGCGATTCCCAAGAATGCTGAATTCATTTGTGGAGATTTGGCGGATGTCTCTTGCCTAAATCAAGTTTTCGCAAAAAATCGGATCTCAGGTGTGATGCATTTTGCAGCTTCTATTGAGGTCGGCGAGTCGATGCAGGAACCCGAGAGGTACTTCGAAAA
>DASTZT010000350.1:0-3097 GCA_035764225.1 Ktedonobacteraceae bacterium | reverse complement strand
CCGCAATATGTGCAGTAAAGGGCTGTTGCGTACATAGCACCTCTTTCTTGCTCCTGATAATCTCTACCTATCATACAAGACCGAAGGGCAATTTGAAAGGGTTATGCAATAACATTTTTGGCGGTTAATTGGTCCAACTCTGCCGGATTGATGCCGAGCAATGTTGTTAAGATTTCGTGGGTATGTTCTCCGAGCGCTGGCGGTGGCGCTGTGACCTGGGCGGGAGTCAGACTGTGTGTGACGGCTGGTCCGACCTGGGGCAGATCGCCGACAATTGGGTGTGGGATGGTGACGACCTGCTGCGAGTGGACGACCTGGGGATCGCGAAAAACCTGATCCATGCGGTTAACTGGCGCTACGGCAACCTGAGCCTCCATTAAACGCCGCTCCCACCCTGCGATGGTATCTGCCTGGAGAGCTTCCTCCATCAATGCGATCAGCGTCTCGCGATTGAGCACGCGGTCAATATTGGTTTTGAAGCGCGGATCGGTGCCCCATTCTGGATGTCCCAATCCCTGGCAGAGCTGGCGAAAAAGCTTGTCGTTGGCCGCTCCGATAAGAATATAGCCGTCGGAGGCGCGGAACGCTTGATAGGGCACGACCGATTGGTGCGCGGTACCCTGTGGCACGGGAATCTCGCCCGCCATCAAATAGCCGCTGGCCGCGTTAATCAGCATCGAGAGTTGTGTGCTGAGCAGCGAGACCTCCACGCGTTGCCCTTCCCCTGTGCGCTCGCGGTGATAGAGGGCGGCGAGAATGCCGGAGTAGGCGTTGAGGCCAGTAGATTGATCGAGCAGAGCCACGCCTGTTTTGACCGGCTCTCCTCCTGGCGTCCCCGTAATCCCCATCAACCCACCTAAAGCGGAGACAATCACATCGTAGCCCGCTCTATGCCTGTAGGGGCCGCTCTGCCCAAAGCCTGAGATGGAGCAATAGACCAGGCGGGGATGAGCTTGATGCAGATCCTCATAGCCCAGCCCCAGCTGATCCATAAAGCCTGGGCGGAAGTTTTCGATCACGACATCGCTTTGCATTATCAACTGACGCGCTATCTCGACGCCCTCTTTGTAGCGCAGATTGAGGCAAATACTCTTCTTGTTGCGGTTAATTGCCAGATAGTATGTGCTGATCCCGCCAGCAAAGGGCGGTCCCCAGCCGCGAGAATCGTCGCCCTGTCCAGGCTGTTCGACTTTGATCACTTCGGCCCCTAAATCGCCCAGCAGCATTGTGCAATAGGGGCCAGCCACCACGCGCGTAAAGTCTGCAACTCGAATCCCTGATAGTATCCCCATGTGTGTGCTCCAGCGGTGCCAGCTTCTTCTCCTGGCTTGTAGATAATGGACAACTCCTGCGAAGTTCCGGTCCTTTATCGTAGCACATATTGCTGGGCATACCAAAATCAGGGGTGTTCGCAGTTTTGTGTGGCTAACAACCTTCGTACCGACCCGGTTCACCGCGTCCGCTTTAGCGCATATACATCCCCAAACTCGCTCCTCCCACCAAACGGAGGACGCTTCCCTCGCGTCGTTTCCTTGCTCGCCTTCTGGATCTTGGCGTTGGAGGATATATGGGAACAGGGGCGAGAGAGGACAGGCAATAAATTGGACGCGATAGAATCGAGTCGATACGAAGGTTTGAGCGTTTCTCTATTGACTTAAGCCGTCCCTATTTTCCACGAGCGTTGATAGGTGAGCTGATCCTCGTTGAGCATGTCCAGGCGTATGTCCAGAGCTTGTAGCTTGAGAGAGGCGACTCGCTCGTCGATATCTGCTGGAACATCGTGAACGACAGGCGATAGTTGGTGAGCCTCTTTTAAGAGATAGCGGGCGCAAAGAGCCTGGTCGGCGAAGCTGAGATCCATCACTGCCGCCGGGCTGGCCTCAGCCGCAGCCTGGCCTACTAATCGTCCCTGAGCAAGCAGGTAGAGTATGCGTCCGTTGGGGAGGCGAAACTCGCTCATGTGCTCGCGCATCTGGGCTTCGTGGGTGGCGAGATCGCGCAAAGCCGCAACGTCAACTTCGATATCAAAATGACCGGAATTGGCCAGGATGGCTCCATCTTTCATCGCCAGGAAGTGTTCACGGCGAATCACGCCTGCCATGCCGGTTGCGGTGACGAAGATATCGCCTAGAGGGGCTGCCTCCATCATTGGCAGAACCTGCAAGCCATCCATCACCGCTTCTAGCGCACGCGTTGCATTGACTTCACAGACGATGACTCGTGCGCCCATGCCTCGCGCTCTCATGGCAATGCCACGTCCACACCAGCCGTAGCCCGCGACGACGAAGGTAGCTCCCGCAAGCAGCGTATTGGTCGCACGCAAAATGCCGTCGATGGTGTTCTGTCCCGTTCCATAGCGGTTATCAAAAAAGTGTTTAGTAGGTGTATCATTGACGGCCACCACGGGGAAACGGAGCATATTTTCGGCTGCCAGCGCCTTGACGCGCACAACGCCTGTGGTCGTCTCCTCTATTCCCGCCAGAACGCTCTGGTTAGCAGAACGATTATGTAGGGCAACGATCAGATCCGCGCCGTCATCCATCACCAGATGTGGCTGGAACGCTAGCGTTTGTTCGAGATGACGACGATATGTGGCAAGGTCTTCGTTGTAATAGGCATAGACAGCCATGCCTTGCTCCACCAGCGCGGCGCAGACATCGTCGCGGGTTGAGAGCGGATTGGAGCCACAGAGCGCGATCTCTGCTCCGCCAGCCTGGAGAGCGGAAAGCAGCACAGCGGTCTCAGTGGTAATATGGAGCGATACGGCAATGCGTCGCCCTTGAAAAAGTTGCTCAGCCGCAAATTCGTCGGCAATCAGCCCCAGAACGGGCATATGGCGTGTGGCCCAGGCGATGCGTTGTCGCCCGTGCTCAGCCAACGATAGATCACGGATATCATGTGACATAAGATAACGTCCTTTCTGATCCCTCTTGCATTTAGGAGGGATCAAGCGACACGATTTTCAGTGCTCAAGCTCCGCAGATGACGTTGCTTGCGTGCTTCCCACTCCACCCAGCTATCATCATGCAATTGAGCGGTTTTTGCCGGGGCTGCGGGAACGGATAGCGCCAGGGCTTGTCGATGCAGGAAATATCCC
>DASTZT010000349.1:0-3602 GCA_035764225.1 Ktedonobacteraceae bacterium | reverse complement strand
GGCGTTTGTGATCCCTCCCGACCTCAATGAAGATCCTCAAGGGGCTTACCAAATCAATGTGGGTGGCACGCGCCATCTATTGGAAGCTGCCAGGCGACAGACAACTCCTCCCAAATTGCTCTTTGCCTCAACGCTGGACGTGTTCGGCTATACTCAGGAGTTGCCGCCGCCCCGCAGGATCTCCGATCCGATCTATGTGACGGATGACTATACCAGGCACAAAATTGAGTGTGAAGAGATGGTGAAGCAGTCAGGGCTGGAATGGGCTATTTTCCGTTTCGCGGATGTCCCTCCTCTGGCTACGCGCAACCCTCATCCAATTATGTTCCGTATCCCCTTGAATACGCGCCTGGAAATGCTGCACACGCACGATGCCGGGCTGGCCGTTGCCAATGGGGTACGCAGCCCGATCTGGGGGAAAATCTGGCTAATTGGGGGTGGCTCGCGTTGCCAGGTCCGCTATCGCGATTATCTTGGTCGGATGCTTGATGCGATGGGGATTGGGATGCTGCCCGAAGCTGCCTTTGGTCACGAGCAGTACTGCACCGATTGGCTTGATACTGCCGAGAGTCAGGCTTTACTTACTTACCAACGGCACTCATTTGATGATATCATTGATGATGTAATCAAGGCGACTGCTCTGCCGTCTCCCGTGCGGCTGGTTATTCCCTTGTTCCGACCAGTGGTGAGGAGATCGATTCTAAAAATGTCTCCTTATCTTAAGGCGTCAGGGACTCCATCCCCTTCTGGGGGATGAACTTGCAGAAGGGGAGATGAATCTCCACGAAAGGTTTTTGATCAGAGGCAAGGATGCGCAAATTATCCACTCATTATGTGCTGGTAGATGGTGTGCCAGCATACTATCAGGTTGTGGGTGAGGGAGAGCCGGTGGTGCTGGTACATGGGTTGTCTGGTTCAACGCGCTGGTGGGTGCGCAATGTGCCTTTTCTGGCTGAGCACTATCAGGTCTATGTGATTGATCTGCCTGGTTTCGGGCTGATGAACCGCGTGCGAAGTCGCTTTTCGATTGAAAAGGCGCTCTCGTGGCTGGTGGCGTGGATGGAGGCGGTAGGTTTGCGACGCGCTCGTTTCATCGGTCACTCGATGGGCGGCTATATTTGTATGCTGCTCGCGGCTCGCTGGCCCGATCTGGTCGAAAGTATGGTGCTGGTCTCTCCTGCCGCCATTCCCCTGGCCCGAAGCGCGTTGGGCTATTTTATTCCTCTCATGAACTCCTTTCTCTACCTCAAGCCCAGCTTTTTCCCTATTCTGCTGTATGACGCCCTGCGAGCCGGACCGTTGACGCTGCTGCAAGCGCTGCAAGATATCATCCTGGTGCAGGCCTATGAGATTATGAACAAGATCGATGTGCGTACGTTGATTGTGTGGGGAGAGAGGGATTTTCTGGTTCCTCCTAAATTCGGACATATCATACGTCAACAACTCCTCAATGCGCGGCTACTGACCCTTGCGAAGGCCGGTCATATCAGCATGTACGACCAATACCGCGACTTCAACACCTGGGTCTTACTGTTTCTAGGCGGCGAGTGGGTGGGGGAGTAAGGGCAGGAATGCCGCTAGCGTTGGCAGGGTTTTGCAGTTTTCCCTGGAGACCGCCAGCCCCCTTCGTACCGACCCGATTTATCGCGTCCAATTTATTGAGCGTCCTTTCCGTAGCCGAGGAGGAAAACTGAAAGGCTTTGCTAGCAATGGTAATCAGGACGACTTTTTGCCTACTTTCGTGTTATATTACTCTCGAATAAAATAATGATACTGGCTGGTAAAAAACGGAGGAGCAATATTATGGTTGAGCTGGCACAGAAGGGTTTCGCGGAAGTAAATGGCACGACTCTGTATTATGAGGTTGCAGGCGAGGGGCATCCGCTGGTCCTCAATCATGGTGGGTTGGTGGATAACCATTTGTGGGACGACCAGTTTGAGGAATTTGCACGCTATTTTAAAGTGATACGCTACGATATGCGCGGTTTTGGCGCTTCAGGCAAGATTACGAGCGACACGCAGCCATATTCGATGGAGCGCGATCTATATAGCCTTTTGCGATTCCTGGGTATCGAGAAAACGTATATCCTGGGCCTGTCAATGGGGGGCGGGCTTTCCATCGACTTCACTTTGCAATACCCTGAGATGGTCGATGCCCTGATTACGGTTGGAGCTGGTTTGAGTGGTTTCACAGAACCTGACCCTGAAGATCTCCAGGCGAAGTTTACCGAGATGGACGAGGCGTTCAAGCGGGGCGATATTGCTCGCTCGGTCGAGATCTCGCTCCAGATCTGGACCGATGGCCCGGTGCGCACACCAGAACAGGTCGATCCCGTCGTGCGCGAACGCGTGCGAGCGATGACGACCCACAATTTCGAGCGCGGCGACGATGAGGATGTGCAGCCAATGAGCATGGAGCCGCCAGCCTTCACACGCCTCTCAGAGATTCGTGTTCCCATGCTGATTATTGTGGGCGACAAAGATGTAGAAATCATTCTCAAGATCGCCAATACGCTCGAACAGGGGGTTTCGGGCGCAAAAAAGGTGGTGATTCCCGATACGGCTCACCACCTCAATATGGAAAAACCCGGAGAGTTCAACCGCGCGGTAATTGAATTTTTGGAGCAACTTGCCTGAGCAAGTTGCTCTGTGTTGCTAAAATTACTACGCGGTTTGCTCTATGTAATGTGCTTCAGGGCCTGAAGACCACGCGCACGCATTCGTCGTTTTTGTGCTTGAAAAGCTCATAAGCCTGGGGAGCGTCTTCCAGGCTCATACGGTGCGTGACCACTTCGGAAGGGTCGATTTCGCCGCGCGCGACCCGATCAACCAGCATATGTGTGTACTTCTGAGCCTGCATCTGGCCCATTTTGAAGTTTAAGCTCTTGGTAAAAGCGACGCCGATGGGAAATTTATCGATGAAGCCGCCATAGACGCCCAGAATCGAGATCGTGCCGCCCTTGCCACAAGCTTGAATGGCTTGACGCAACACATTGCTGCGATCCGTTTCGAGTCGCACGGCCTGTTTGACTTTATCATACAGCCCCATAAGGCTGGCCCCGTGCGATTCCATCCCCACCGCATCGATGCAGGCATCAGGGCCGCGCCCGCCGGTCATCTGCTTCAGTTCCTCAACGACATCCGTTCCTTCATAGTTGATGGCCTCGGCTTTGCCAAATTGTTGCGCTTTGCGCAGACGCTCAGGAAATCTATCGATGGCGATCACCCGCTCGGCCCCTAACATATAGGCGCTTCTCATGGCGAACAGGCCGACAGCGCCACAGCCCCAGACGGCAACCGTGTCGCCTGACTTGATATTGCAGTTGTCTGCCCCCATATAGCCCGTTGGGAAGGCGTCGGAGATGAAGAGCGCCTGCTCGTCTGTGACGCTGTTGGGAATTTTGACCGGACCGATATCGGCAAAGGGGACGCGCACGTACTCTGCTTGAGCGCCTGCATAGCCCCCATAGAGATGGGAGTAGCCGTAGATGCCCGCGGGCGAAAAGCTATACGCGGCCTCAGCTAATGCGGCGTTGGGGTTGGAGTTGTCGCAGAGAGACCACAGATTGTTGCGGCAATAGTAACAGCGGCCACAGGCGATG
>DASTZT010000348.1:0-18442 GCA_035764225.1 Ktedonobacteraceae bacterium | reverse complement strand
AACTTTCTATCAAATGCGCACAAGTTCTCGCCGCTTGACAGTCCCATAGAGGTTCAGTTGCGAGAACAGGGGCAGATGGCTCACGTTTCAGTCCATGATGAAGGGCCGGGCGTCCCATCCAGGGAGCAAAAACGTATCTGGGATCGCTTTTATCGAAGCCCCACTGTCAAGATTCTCAATGGGAGCGAGGTCGGACTGGGATTGGGCTTATATCTTTGCCGTGCGATTATCAGTCAACATCAAGGCCGTACAGGTGTACAAAGCATTCCAGGAGCAGGCTCAACCTTCTGGTTTACCTTGCCATTGCTGCAAGAGAAGCTGCATTCTGGCTAATCACCGACAGGCTATTACCACTCCTGCCATTGCCAGCAATGCAAGGCCCACTCCTGTCCCTCCACAGCAAGAGCGCCCGCGTAGCCAGGACCAGGGGCCAGTTCGTAGAAACGCCAGCGCGTCACTTCACGCGGATCTTCTCGACTATGTAACAGGGCAATCGGTTCTCCAGGTATTAATGACATATCAAAAAGGGCTAAATTGAGAGACAAACCCATGCCTCGCGCTTTGATATAGGCTTCTTTGCGCGTCCAGCAGTTAAAAAAAGCCTGTTGTTTAACTTCCGGCGGCAAACCCACTAATACAGCTCGCTCGTTCGGTGAAAAACTATGCCTGGCCAGATCATCGTACTCGATATTTGTCCGCATATATTCCACATCGACTCCCAACTCGCGCACATAGCTAAAAGCAAAAAGGGCCAGTTCATGCGAATGCGAAACGTTAAATTGCAATCGAGGATCAATGAGCGGAAACTGCATCTCCGGTTTTCCATACTCGTTATAGCCGAAAATTATTGTTTCAGGCTCTACTGCTAGATAGCGCCCCAAAAGCGTCCTCAACAAGCCGCGTGCCACAATATAATGGTTGCGATCCCTTTCGAAATAAAAACGATTGGCTTTGGTAGCCTCTTCAGCAGAAAGCAACGTCCTTAGACGTTGCACCACCATTGCTGGTGCTTGTAAAGAGGCTCGCCACACATGCACTTCATCGCTTGCCAGCTCTAATCTTCCCGGTGGAGCATTCCATTGCCGAGCAGCTTCATTCATCAAAAATCCTCTAATATCAATAATCGCCAATAGGGGCAGGTACAAGGCCCGCCCTCGCGATGGAACTAGCCAGTTGCTTCCTCACATAAAATAGTATGCATTGCCCGCAATGTCAAGCATTGCGGTTTTCAGGCTCAGCATGCTGAAACTGAAAAGCGGCTGTCAGCGTGCTAGATAGAAATAAAGCCATGGACACCATAAACCGGAGACAAAGGCATAACGTATCTGGCGTGAAAGGATCTTCTCGCATGGAAGGAACCCTGGTTGCAAGCAATACTACTGGCAGCTATGCGATTGGCAGCCCTGACAATCCTCCCATTATCAGGGGGCAAGCTATTGAGGTTTTCTTAGGCGGACACTGGATACCTGGACATATTGGCTACTGTTGCGATTACGCCAAAGCGTCCGTTTCTGACGCCGCCCAAACTCAACATGCTGGCGCGTATGCTGTCTCAGGAGACGAGGCCCGCGATATCGTAACGGAGTCTTCGGAAGAGTCCTTTCCCGCTAGCGATCCCCCTTCATGGACAGCCAACCATACAATGGCATCGCCTGCTCCTACCAGCTCACGCATTGTCAATGGCTACTATTTTATCGCAGCGGCGGATAGCAGCATCTGCGGCCTTTGCATCGGCATGCAGATACGCACCAGATCGACCACATAGCAAGGTGTTGCTCCTTTTTGGCAACCAGCATATAATTGCATCAGCATGACTGCGCTTCAACAATGCTGGTGCGCAACGAGCGGAATTCTATGTAGGCAAAGGCGGGAAGGCTTGTGAGTCTCTACGACCTCATTATCCGTCGCGGCACCCTGGTAACGGCTAACCTGAGCCAGATGGACCTGGCGATTGCCGATGGACGCATCGCCGCTATCGAACCTGAGCTGGCAGGCACGAGCAAAGAAGAGATTGACGCAGACGGCTTGCATCTTTTTCCAGGGGTAATTGATGCTCATGTGCATTTCAATGAGCCGGGACGCACCGATTGGGAAGGGTTCGCCACTGGCACCCGCGCCCTTGCAGCCGGAGGTTGTACCAGCTTTTTCGATATGCCCCTCAACGCCCACCCGCCCACAATCGACGCGCATAGCTTCGACCTGAAATTACGGGCAGCGCAGGCCAGTTCTCTAGTAGATTTCGCTTTTTGGGGCGGCATCGTCCCCGGTAATCTCTCCCAGCTTGACGAGCTGGCGGAACGTGGAGTTATCGGCTTTAAAGCTTTTATGAGCAATAGTGGGATCGAAGATTTTTCTGCGGTCGATGACTTAACGCTTTATGAAGGCATGGCACGAGCTGCAAAGCTGGGCAAGATCGTTGCCGTCCACGCGGAAAACGATCAGATTACGCAGGCGCTGGCCCGGCGCACCCGTCAGCAGGGAAAGGTGGGGATACGCGATTACCTCTCCTCTCGCCCCGTGCTGGCTGAGCTAGAAGCGATTGAGCGAGCCATCCTGTTTGCTCAAGAAACTGGCTGCTCACTCCATATCGTCCACGTCAGTTGTGGTCGCGGCGTCAGTCTGGTCGCAGAAGCGCGGGCAAAAGGCATCGATGTCAGTTGTGAAACCTGCCCTCACTATCTGGTATTGACCGAAGAAGATATGCTTGCGCTGGGCGCGGTGGCAAAATGCGCCCCGCCATTACGCGCGCCTTCGGATCAGGAGGCTCTCTGGAACCATCTCGGCGAGGGCAACCTGCTGATGGTTACGTCCGATCACTCTCCCGCACCTGCGGAGATGAAAACTGCCGCCAATTTTTTTGATGTCTGGGGAGGGATCTCCGGCTGCCAATCCCTGTTACAGTTGCTTCTTACAGAAGGCTATCACAAGCGTCAACTTGAGCTTGCTACGATTGCGGCGATGACGGCGGAGAATGTTGCTCGACGCTTTCATCTCTATCCTCAAAAAGGCCACCTGAGCATAGGAGCGGACGCGGACCTCACCCTTGTCGCACTACAAGACAACTACCAATTGCAGAGCCACGATCTCCACTATCGCCACCCGCATAGCCCTTATCTAGGGAGAAATTTGCAGGGGCGCATCGTACGTACGCTCGTGGATGGCACAACGGTCTTCTTGCGAGGCCAGATCATCTCAACAACACCCGGTCGCCTCTTGCGACCGCAGCTATAACGTCACAACGGAGCAGTAACATTATGACATCGCTACTGGTAAAAAACGCTGAACTGATTGTCACGATGGACGATCACGACACCTGCTGGTCGGATGGCAGCGTTTACATTGTTGATAACGTGATCCAGCAGATCGGCCCGGCCAACCAGCTTCCCCAGCAGGCCGACGATATCATTGATGCGCGTAATATGATCGTCCTTCCAGGGCTGGTGAATACGCATCATCATTTTTATCAGACGCTCACACGCAATCTGCCAGCAGCGCAAAATGTCAGCCTCTTTCAGTGGCTCCAGATCCTTTACCCTATCTGGGCCAGGCTTACTCCTGAAGCGATCTATATCAGCACCAAAGTCGCGATTGCCGAGCTGATGCTCTCTGGCTGTACCATGTCGAGCGACCACACATATATCTGGCCCAATGGTGCCAGGCTCGACGATCAAATCCAGGCCGCAGCGGAGATGGGCTTTCGCTTTCACGCCGCTCGTGGCTCTATGTCGGTGGGCGAATCTCAGGGAGGCTTGCCACCGGACCATGTGGTAGAGGACGAGGATGCAATTTTGCGCGATTCTCAACGCCTCATCGAGCAGTATCACGATACCAGCAGATACGCGATGTGTAGAATCGTGCTCGCTCCCTGCTCACCGTTTTCGGTATCACCGCGCTTGATGCGAGAGAGCGCCGAGCTGGCCCGTTCCTATGGAATACATTTACATACGCATTTAGCGGAAACGCAAGATGAAGCAGCATACTGCGCGGCAACCTTTCATCGCACCCCGGTAGAGTTGGCAGAGGATCTGGGCTGGGTGGGACCGGATGTATGGCACGCCCATATGGTTCATCCGGGCGAGGGCGAGATTGGGCGACTTGGAAAAACTCGCACCGGCGTTGCGCATTGTCCCAGCTCGAATATGCGGCTTTCATCGGGCATCGCTCCCATCCGCAAGCTGCTACAAGCTGGCGTCCGTGTGGGGCTGGGAGTAGATGGCTCGGCCTCTAACGATAGCTCAGATATGCTCGCGGAAGCTCGCCAGGCCATGCTGCTCCAGCGCGTGATGGGCGATCCAGCGGCAATGACGGCACAAGAGGCGCTCTGGTTGGCCACTAGAGGCGGCGCAAACGTGCTTGGACGCGACGATACCGGTTATCTCGCCCCCGGAATGGCTGCCGACCTGATTGGCTATCGTCTCGATACGCTGGCACTGGCAGGCGGTGCTCCCCACGATCCACGCGCCTCGCTGATCTTTTGCCGCCCATCATACGTTGATCTCAGCATCATCAATGGGCAAGTGCGCATCAAAGATCAAAGACTGCTTGATCTCGACCTTCCCGAACTGATTCAACGCCACAATACTATCGCACACGCGCTTGTTTCTGGGAACTCGTAATCTGGGTTAACGTGACGCGCTGACACACCCGGAAAAAAGAGCCAGGTCACAATTTTTCATCAGTGCTGTGCAAAGGCTCATCTGCTCTCAGCCTGTAAATTTGGGAATTCCCAAAATTTATAGGTGTGTTATATTGATACTAGAGATTATTCTTGATCTTAGAAAGCTGTTTTCCATCAACACGAATATTGAACCGTAAGCTATTACGGTAGAGCTTAGAAAATATCCAGTATCAATAAATAGCTTCTTCTATATTGAGAAGAAGGGCAAGGTTTCCAGGTATAGCGTTGTCTCATCCGGTTCCTTGCGCTACTATAAAAGTAAAGGGGGCATGATGGACGCCCAGCATAGCAATGTCATTAGTTACGGCAAAGCGCGTATTCCGGTTTATCGTGTATACGCTCATCCTCTCGTCGGCGTAGAGACCATTCCCGAATCGCGCTTTAGCGGGCGTGAGAATATTTTGCTTGCGTTTGAAGTCGATATTGAGGTCTTCGGCAATGGCTTTCTCCCGGCTTACACGCAGGGAGATAATACGAACGTCGTCGCCACCGATAGTATGAAAAACTTTGTTCTCCAGCAGGCGTTGGCGTTTGAAGGCTCAACGCTGGAAGAGTTTCTTGTCCTACTGGGACAACGCTTCCTGCAAACCTACTCACAGATAGAACGGCTACAACTCACCATCCGCGATCTGCCCTTTACCGCCGTTTGCGTGCCACAACGTGAGCAGGCAAGCTTCGGGGACAGTGACCGTTTATTCAGCCGCTCTCATGGCGACTTTAGCTGGGCCAGCCTGGAATTTGCGCGTTCAGGCAATGCTCCTCTCATTACCTCTCATCGTTGCGGTCGCCTGGGCTTCGAGCTATTTAAGGTGACTGGAAGCGCGTTTAGCCATTTCGTGCGCGATCAGTACACAACGTTACAGGAGCGCGTTGATCGGCCCCTTTTTATTGCTCTCGACGTTTTCTGGAAATATAGCGACACCGCCCCGCTGGCCGATGCTCAGCATAGAGATTACGTTCCCGCTGAACAGATGCGCGATCTGCTGCAATGCACGTTCCATGACTTCGTCAGCGAATCGATTCAGCACCTTGTTCATGAGATGGGGCAACGCGTGCTGGCTCGCTTCCCACAAATCGCGGAAGTATCTTTTGAAGCACAAAATCGCACGCGTGACCTGATTGCCGTATCTAGCACCGATGAGCGCGTCAAGGTCTACACCGACCCGTTCTCAGCCTATGGCGTGATCAAATTGACGCTCAACAGAGAGGGATAGATCAGGGAGGGAAGCTATGCCCGGTCGGCTGACGACGCATGTGCTAGACACAACACAGGGGTGTCCGGCTGCTAACATGACTATTCAACTGTGGCGGATCGATCCGACAAAAGGCCCTCTCTGTTTAAAAACGACACACACGAATGCTCATGGGCGTACAGAAGAGGCGCTGCTGGCCGATGAAGAGATGATAGCAGGGATCTATGAACTACTTTTCTTTGTAGGAGCTTATTTTGCCGGGCAACCGCTAGCAACTAAGCTGCCAGAGCCGCTGTTTCTGGATCAGGTGCCAATTCGCTTTGGCATCGCCGATCCCCAGGCACACTATCATGTGCCATTGCTCGTCTCTCCCTGGGCCTATAGCACGTATCGTGGAAGTTAGCTATTCTGCTCTCTACAAAACTCTCTATTTTCTATGAAATTTTGCATCGTAATCAATCTCATTTATAGAGAAAGCTGGTACCTATGTGGCAAAGATACCTACGTCCTGACAGTCTTGCTAAAGCACTGGATCTTCTGCACCTTGATGGACAACAGGCACGCATTATGGCTGGTGGCACCGATGTACTGATAGAGTTACAACGAGGCGTAAAGCCAACCTCAACGCTGATCGACATCACTGCTCTCCATGATTTAAAGTACCTCTACGTTAACGAGGGATTCCTGCATCTGGGCGCACTGACAACTCACAATGATGTTGTCAGGTCAGAAGTATGCCAGCAATATGCGCTGCCCCTGGTACTGGCTTGCTGGGAAGTGGGAGCACCCCAGATCCGTAGCCGCGCAACCGTCGTCGGCAATGTGATGACCGCTTCGCCAGCCAACGATACCATTACGCCCCTGATGGCGCTTGATGCAGAGGTAGTCCTGACAAGCTGCACTGGTGAACGCATTGTACCCCTGCACGATTTTTACTCCGGCGTACGGCACACCCTCTGCCGACCTGATGAGCTGGTACGCGAGATTCGCTTGCCTGTCCTCTCTCTCAGGCAGCGCGGCCTGTTCTTAAAGCTAGGGTTGAGGATGGCGCAAGCGATCTCGGTCATCAACGTGGCCCTTGTATTGACCTTTACAGATGATGATTACGTCAGCGAGGCAAAGATTACGCTTGGCAGCATGGCCCCAACCATTGTGCATGCAGCCGCCAGCGAAGCCTATCTGAAAGGCAAACAGCTTAACGAGACTATCTGTCAGGAAGCTGGCAAGCTGGCCTGTACCGATATCCATCCCATCGACGATATACGCGCCACAGCCGCCTATCGCCTGACAACGCTCGCTTCGCTGGTCACTCACGGCTTGCAACGGCTGGCGGCGAAGGAGCCACCCGCTCGCTGGATAGCACAGCCCGTCACACTTGAAACTGCTGGCAAAGCGCCTATGGCTCAGCGTAAACCAGCTTTTGCAGGCACGATTGAGACGATTATCAATGGTAAACCGTATCAACTGGTTGACGCGCAGCAGAAGACCTTGCTCAATGCTTTGCGCGAAAATGCTGGTCTGCCGGGAACCAAAGAGGGATGCGCGGAAGGCGAGTGCGGAGCCTGTACCGTCTGGCTCAATGGGCAGGCGGTCATGTCTTGCCTGGTGCCCGCTCCTCAAGCGCATCAGGCTGAGATTACCACCATCGAAGGGCTGGCGCAATCGGAGGCACAATTGCATCCCCTCCAGCAAGCTTTTATCGACTGCGGAGCCGTCCAATGTGGTTTCTGCATTCCGGGTATGTTGATGGCAGGAGCAAAACTGTTCGACGAATATCCACATCCTGATAGCGAGCAGATCCGTACCGCGCTCAGTGGCAATATCTGTCGCTGTACCGGCTACCGCAAGATCCTGGATGCGATGATGAAAGTGGGAGGACAGAAATGAGCAGTCGTATGATTGGTACATCTCAGCCGCGCCATGACGCTCTGGGCAAAGTCACAGGAACGGCACACTATCCCGCCGACCTGGTACAACCATCGATGTTGCAGCTACAGGTCGTATTCGCGCAGCGGCCTCATGCCAGCATCCGCGCCATCGACACCAGCGCGGCCCTGCGTCATCCCGGCGTTGTGGCCGTATTGACGGCAGCAGATGTTCCGTACAACGCGTACGGGCTGATTGACGCAGATCAACCCGTGCTATGCCATGATGTGGTGCGCTTTGAGGGGGATAAGGTCGCGCTGGTGGTCGCGGAAAACAAAGAGGCGGCAAAGGCCGGAGCGCAACTGGTCAGGGTCGAATATGAAGATCTGCCAAAAGTCACCGATGCACGAGCCGCGCTGGCCAAAGATGCGCCTCTGGTCCATCAGCATCTTGGCACAAATTTGCTGTACCATTTTCCGCTGCGCAAAGGCAACGCTGCCCAGGCGCTGACCGAAGCTGACATTGTGCTGGAAGAGAGCTTTACCACCTCCTGGCAAGAGCATGCATTTTTGCAACCGGAAGCCGGGATTGCTTATATCGACGAAGCGGGCCGCGTCGTTGTCGAAACCGCCGGACAATGGTTACACGAAGATCGTCGCCAGATTGCGCAGATGTTGCAGTTGCCAGAAGAACGCGTGACTGTGCGCTATGCGACCATCGGCGGCGCATTTGGCGGGCGCGAAGACCTCTCGATGCAACATTTGCTGGCTCTGGCAAGCTGGAAGCTGCAACGTCCAACGGCCCTCGTCTGGAGCCGCGAAGAATCGATTCTCGCCCATCACAAACGCCATCCCTTCAGTATTGCCTGTCGCTGGGGAGCAAAAAAGGATGGCACCATCACAGCCGTAGAAGCTGAGCTGATTGCCGATGGCGGCGCTTATGCCTCCACCAGCGTCGAGGTCATCAAAGCCGCAACGCTCTTTGCCAGCGGCTGCTATGAGGTACCCAATATCAGCGTGGATGGCTATGCCGTCTACACCAACAATATTCCCTGTGGCGCATTTCGCGGCTTTGGTGCGCCCCAGGCACAGTTCGCCGCTGAAATCATGGTGACACGGTTGGCAGAGGCACTAGATCTCGATCCCATCGCAATACGACGGCGCAACATCTATCGTGAGGGCAGCATTGAGCCAACGCAGCAGCCTCTCCCTCCAGGCGTCAGCGCACTGGCGGTACTAGAGCAGTGCGTTGAGCAGGTACGCACCTGTTGGCACGATGAGAAAGCTGCTGAGAACATTCAACTCGCTCCCCATCTACGGCGTGGTGTTGGATTTGCTTGTGGCATCAAAAATATTGGCTACTCCTTTGGCTTTCCCGAACAGGCCACCGCGACGGTTGAAGTGTTCGGCGCTGCGGAACTGGAACGGGCGGATGTGCGCATCGGAGCTGCCGATGTGGGGCAGGGTAGCCATCTGATCTTACGGCAGATTGCGGCGGAAGCGTTAGGGTTGCCACTGGAAAAAATCAGGCTGATTTGCGACGATAGCGGCGAGGCTCCCAACGCTGGCAGCGCGTCTGCGTCCCGTATGACCTATATGGGAGGAAGAGCGGTCAAGGACGCAGCCTTAGCAGCACGCGAGCAATGGAGCTTCACCGACGACGAGCGAGCACAGGCGACGATCCAGTTTCGCCCATCGGCCACGACCGCGCTTGACCCTGAAACCCATAGCGCACGTCCGAACTATTGCTATGGCTATGCAGCGCAGGCAGTAGAGGTTGAAGTCAATCTGCTCACCGGTCAGGTGCAGGTTTTACGCATCGTCAGTGCCCATGATGTGGGCAAAGCCATTAATATGAAGCAAGTGACCGGACAGATTGAGGGTTGCCTTGCCCAGGCGGTAGGCTATGCGTTGCTAGAGCATTTCCAGGTGAATAACGGGCACATTTTGACGCAGCATCTGAGCACCTACCTGCTTCCCACGGTGCTCGATATGCCCACAGAGGTGACACCCGTTGTATTGGAACTGGCCGATCCTGACGGCCCCTTTGGAGCGCGGGGCGTGGCTGAGATGGCGTTGATCCCATTCGCGCCCGCCGTTGCCCACGCAATCTATAACGCCACTGGCGTATGGCTCACGCAACAACCTATGACGCCTGAACGCGTGTTGAGAGCGATCTCAGAAAAAGCGTGATCTGCTACATTCTGTCGTTTCCTAGCATATACTCACGCTAGCGATCTTCTAACACAGCACGAGAAGGCCCTGGCCGGGAGCATTCTGTTGGATAGCCCATTCTCTGGTCCAGGCCAGGGAATGGAGTGATGCTCCCGCCTGGGGCCTCGCTACTCGCTTTATTGGGAAAGGGAAGAAATTAGTGGACCCTTCAGATCTCCGCACCCTTTTCCCTAAAACCCTGGTTAATCCGTTTCATTCAATGTATCTGCCAGTATGCCTGGTAGCTTGTTAACTACCTCTTCGAAGAGTCGCGTCTCTGTGTTTTTGTTTGAGTCTCGCTGTCTTCGTAGGTCTTGCCTGCTCTCTATTGTGGTCTCGACCTCACCCTCCATTATTCCCCCGACCCAGTAGTTGCGATGACGTGTGGCAGTCAAAGTGAAAGGTTTCCGTATGTCACCGTCCTTTGACTTGACCCATATGGCGTGACCCTTGATGGTCACCTTATCATCATCTAATTCGATATCTGCTGTGTAGAAATGAACATGCACTGTATTTCTGGCATGATCGCTTCTTTCAAAGCTCAGAAATTCTCCATCGTCCCAAGAATACAGCCCATAGCTTTTTTTTGCGCATTCCACTAGCGCTTTTAACGTAAAATCCTTTCCATCCATATTTATCCTCTTTCTGTAGTTATACATAATAAACATTATCTACATTTTCTTGTCACACCAATTAGACGGTGGATGAGATTATTTTTGGGGTATTTCTCAGTTGAGGCTCAATTCGCTATTGAGGTTTGGATGAGATCAGATAGACGGAACGAACAGATCTTAGCCACTTCGGCGAGGGCAAGGGTAATCTCTTGCTCTCGCGTATGCTGCAAACGAGCCGCGAACCCTGCCAGGATGCTGGCTTTTTTGTTTTCGCGGGCGCAGATCACAAAAGGAAAGCTGAAGCGGTCGCGATATTGCGCATTCAAACGCTGAAAAGTTGCAATCTCTTCAGGTGAGAGCTGATCTAGCTGAGCTGCCGCCTGTTCGTTGGCTGAGGCTGGCGAGAGCGTCCCGGCCAGAGCTGCACGCCCCACAAGATCTGGATGTGCTCGCAATAGCAGCACTTGCTGTTCAACCGGAGCGTTATACATAATTGAGCAAAGCGTCCGCAACAACTGCTCGCGATCAGCAAACGGGCGCTGATACGATGCCTCGGCCACAATCCAGGGCGGGCCTTCAAAGAGCGTTCCAAGCACCTGAATAAAACGCTCGTGATTGAGAGCGTTGATCTCCTGTAAAGTTATCTGTCCTGCCATCATACGCATCCTCTCACCACTGGAAACTACCTACACACCGCCACTCCCTTTATAGATTACCACGAGCAGGAAAGAGGCATCAAAGCACGGGTGAGATGTTATTCGTGCTCTGATGCCCACTCGTTCCTGCATAGCAGGTTTTCAGGATCGCTTGTCCCGTCTATGAAATCGCGTCCGCAATCGCTTGCTCATCGCTGACATCGCGGCGAATAGTAGCTTGACCGACAAAGAAGAGCACAACCCCGACAATCAAAGAGAGCAAGCAGATGCCGCTAATCCAGAGTAGCCACTGGCTATAAGCAATCAGCCCGGTCCACGGTCCGGTAAAGGTCACATAGACGCCAACTGCGCTCGCAATCAGGCCAAAAATCGAGCAGAGGTAGAATACCCAGTCGGGAGCCAACCGCGTGCGCGTAAACACCTCGTGAAACTTGTAACGGATGATGATAACATCAACAAAGAGAATCACCATCGAGACACACCAGATGACCGTGATCGCGGCCTGCAAAATGTCATAGACCACCGTCGAAAGATCCGCAGGCTTGAGGCCAACGCTGAGAATGTAGGGAGCAATGATGAACGCCAGGGCAGTAAACACTGCGGAGATGATACTTTGCACCAGCACGGCCACCCAGGGAACTCTGTTGGCGTTCACCTTACTCATAATTGCAGGCATGCGCCGATCCAGACCTGAAACGAAAAGCAGGCGTCCAAAGGAATAGTTGTACACAACGGTAGCAAAAAGAAAAAACCCGATGAAAATGATAGTGACCAGAACGCCGAGGAACGAGCCCACGACACCAAACCCGGAAGTAACGGCCTGGGCGATAGCAGCAGGGCTACCCTGAGCCGTAATCGGCTTGACGGCTGTCATCACTCCAAAAGTTCCAATCAGATAGGCGATCATGACAACAGCCGATCCCCACAGTAAGTAACGCGTGATCGCACGCATATTGTGAATCTCCACTCCCATATTCAGGGGAACTTCGATCCCTAACAGGGCCAGAATCACTGTGCCATAGAAAGTATAGGTTGCGGGAACAGGCAACCAGTTCTGCGCTGAATAATTCACCGGGGCAGCATTGCCACTCAAGACAGAGATTAACCCGGCGATACCGACCAGCAGGATCGCACTACCATACGCGACAAACACCACGTTGACAACATTCTGCGTTGCTCTGAAACGTAAGATGGAGAGCACAAACGAGAAGGCAATGACCAGGAGAATCACCAGCCCTTGCTGCCAGGGCTCGGTTAAAAATCTATTGTTGAGCTGCTGAATCAGGGCAACCACGGTATCACCAGTGGCAATCATCACTAAAATACCGGGCCACCAGGCACAAAAGCCCGCAAAAAAGCCCATAAAAGGGCCAAAGGCTTTATGTGTCCACACATAAATAGAACCTTCGCCTGGAAACATCAGCCCAAGCTGGCCCGTGACGATAGCTCCTGGGATGAGAAATGTCAGGAAACCTAATATCCAGTAGGTGTACGCTGACGGACCGGCTCCTCCGGCCATCACTGCGGAATTACTAATAAAGAGGACGATTGCAACGAAGATCACGACCATGTCAAACGAATTCAAAACTTTGGGGAGAATGCCTCCAGCAACACGTTCTGAGCGCAGAACGTCATCACCACCAGCGAACGTTGCCATACAGTCCATTCCTTCCTTATGAACAAAAAGCTCAAAAGTGCATCCGTGCTACCTGTACGCTTTACAATACCTTCCTGGTGCGCTTTATGCAGTATTAATCAGTCTGCTGAGGAATAGAACTCTACTAATAAAGATAAGTGGTAAGTTGAGCTATGTCAAGATTTGCTCACTTGCTTGCGAAAAGCGAAAAAAAACCATCGCAAGCCAACATTCTTGCGATGGTATCTTCAAAGCCAATCGTTATTTCTGCGTATAATTCAAGATTACAACGGAATAGGGGCCAAGCGCGACTTGCTTCTGTTTCACCTGCACGGTAAGCTTGCGGGCAGTCTTATTCACGAGCACAAGATTACGATCTGATGCCAGGGTAACAACGCTATTGGGATCGGAGATCGTCGCCTGGTAGAGGGGCGTACCGGGGGCGAAATCTGTTTTGAGTGCTTTGAGGGTCCAGTACCAGGGGTGGGGTATCCCTCCGGTGCCATACATACCCAGATCTACCGAGTTGTCATCTGAGCCACCCCATGACAACGCTACGGCCCCTCCGGCCTTGATAAACTTAATCATAGCGCAGGTCTTCACAGCGTCATCGTAGTCTGGATTGTGTTGCCCATTACGGGGTCCAGCAAACCATTCAGCCAACCAGACTGGCAACGTTCTGGAACCAGGATAGAGAGTCGGGTCCAGAGAGCGAATCCATGAAGTAACAGCACCAAATACTTCGGCAGAGAGGCATGGATCAGCCAACACTTTGCCGGTATCACGGTTTTCGACGGAGGAATCAAAGGTCACAAAACCAGCTCCAACCTTGTGCTGCATCCAGTACTGGATAGTGTCTAACGAACGCTGATCCAGAGCACCGTAAGGCCCAACGATATTGGAGGCATTGTGCTGATCCCTTGAAGACCATACATCTACGAACACGTATGGTCCTCCAATTTTCACAGAATCGGTTGGGATATGCAATGAAGCCGCCACACTCATCAATCTCTCATAGACGAGGTTATACATATAGGTATATCCATGTGTGGCGTTATAGCCATTCGGATTGCCAGGGTTATCGGCATAATCGTAGGTATTGGTGAGCGGATCAAAATATCCCTTCATTTCGTTCCAGACCTGGAAGTATCTGGCATTATATGGAGGCACCATATAGCGCCTGGCGACACTTTCAACCAGGCGGAGCCAGTCATCCATCTTATTGTCCAGGATACGCGAACTATAGCTCACGCTTGCCCATTCCTCTGCTGCTGTCAGGCGGTGAGTACTGCCATCGTTCTGTAGAGAACCTTTCATCCACCAGGGAGCCTCATCCAATGATATTACCACCTGGCTACCAGTTGAAACGGCCAGCTGCATGCGTGCATCTAACGAACTCCATTGCGTCGGAGCAGGATCGGTAGGATTCGGCCAGGGATCGGGCATGCCCCAGCCCATAATATGGGTGTTTTGATACTTGATCGTCCCCTTGATGAGCGCCTTGACATTGTTAACAGCGCTCTGCTGGGCAGCATTGACAGGATCGATCAGCGTTGTATCGACATGCGTCAGACCAGGTATATAGTGACTAATACCAAGCGAGCAGGAAGGATTAATTGTCACCAGCAACTGATTTCCTTGATTTTGATTCTGTCCCTGATCCTCATTCCCTCCACTTGTATCGTTCCCACAGGAGGAATGCGCTGCTGGATCTGGTAGTATAAGCTGTCCATTCCCTGTGCAAGAGACCAGAACAGTCACTAATAATGGCAGCAAAAATAAAAAATAGATCGTGCGCCCTCTTCTGGTCTTCATAAAACTTCCCTCTTTTTTCTGCTGGCACTGCTTCAATTTAGAATGATAGATCTATAAAATACACATAATACAACGTGTATACTCTTCAAAAATATTTAACGAATAACACTGCGATAAGAAACATATTTTCTGGGCGAAAAAAGGCTCCACAGCCGTTGCGGCAAATCTTGAGGAAAGCCTCTGAATTTACATAGTACTTTGAGACAAGTCCTTGACGTGCTTAAATACGGCCCGGTATACTCTAGCATGTGAGTTATAAAAGTGGTCTATATTTTTTTATTTATATTTTATTTATATTTCAATAACCAAATCACCCTTAAATGTTGAGAATTTTTGACAGGCAGAAGATGGAAAGGGCTTATCTGTTTGAAAACCTGGTATAATCCATCATTCCCAGAACCTGAGAGATAAGGAGGGAGAAAGTTTGCTTGATTGAATATAGCAGAGAATGCAGATATATCATAACCAAATTTTTACTTGTGTAGAACATTTTTAATGAACTTGATTTGGTAGAGAAGGTGTGTGAGAACCAGTGATTACAGCAAGGATTGCCGAACGATTTTTTCCCTCTAATTCCCCCAATATTTTTATTTCAGAGTTTTTATCAAAACAGGCTGTTTCAGCCGCAATGATGCGGGGATATGATGTTGAGTTAGATGAGATTGCATTTACATGCTATAAACAATTAACGATCATAGATCAACTTCTCCTGGCCCCCAATGGGAAAGTCGATCTCGCTGCCCTGCCTTCCCCTCCCCCCAAGATGGTGAATGGCCTCCAATCTAGCAATACTTTGGAGGAAGAGCTATGAGCACGTTACAGGGAAGCTGTGTCTTCAGCCAAAAAGCAGGTTCTGAACCCTTCCCAATACCTTCGCGTTCTATCCGGGTTTACAAGGCTTAACAGCTTTATACATTCTATGTTTATTCAATCACTCTTGTAGGGGTTGTAGTGGTCTTCGCTACAACAAACTAGCTGGAAGGGATAGGTATCATGTCTGAAGTCACACAACTGACGAAAAATAAGCGCGAACTGCTTGAAAAATATTTGAAAAATAAACCGCAAGTCACGACAGAATCTAGCGATGGCATTACACAACAGCGGCGAGGAGATACGGTCCCATTATCATTTGGACAAGAAAACATGTGGTTGGCCGCTCAGATGCTCCCTGATACGCCCGTCTATAACGAGTCATCGACCATACACCTGCCCGGTCAATTGAATGTACCTGCGCTTGAATATAGCCTTAACGCCATTATCGCTCGCCATGAGATTTTGCGCACGACTTTTCCAGCGATAGATGGGACTCCAGTACAAAAGGTACATCCCGAACTAAAGCTATCCTTGCCCATCATCGACTTACGCCATTTGCCAGTTGTGGAACGAGAGCCAGAAGCGATCCGCATCGCAACAGAGCGGGCCAGACCTTGCTTCGATCTCACTATGTTACCTCTGCTGCGCGCGACGCTTATCTGTTTGGATGATGAGGATCATCGCCTCTATCTGACACTGCACCACATCATCTCTGACGGCACGATCTATAAAATATTCATGCCTGAGCTCCTGGCCTACTATACGGCTTTTCTCCAGGGGGTTCCTGCTCAGTTGCCATCCCTGGCTATCCAGTATGCCGACTTTACTCTCTGGCAGCGTGAGAGGCTCCAAAGCGGGGCATTAGACAAGCAAATGGCCTATTGGAAAAGGCAGCTGGCCGGTGCATCGGCTTCTCTTGATCTACCTACGGATCACCCCCACCCTTCAGTACAAACGCATAACGGGAAACGGCTGTACTTCTCGCTCTCTCAGGAGCTGACGGAAAATATCAAAGCTCTGGCACGAGCAGAGGGAGCCACCTTATACATGACCCTGGTCACGGCCTTTTATGTGCTGCTTTACCGCTATAGCGGCCAGACTGATATCAGCATTGGCAGCACGACCAGCGGCCACAATCGACCCGAAATACAAAATCTGCTTGGTCACTTTGTCAATACGCTAGTGTTGCGGGCCAATCTTTCCGGTAACCCTACCTTCCAGGAATTGCTCAGGCATGTGCGCGATGTCGTTCTTGATGCTAATACCCACCCCGATCTGCCCTTTACCCACCTGGTCAAAGAGTTACAGCCCGAACGGAATATGGCCCACAATCCGCTGATCCAGGTGCTGCTCTCGCTGGCACCTCCTCAGCCTTTATCAAACGGCTGGCTGATTACCCAATCGGACGTTGAGCTTGGTACGACGAAGTTTGATATCTATCTGTCGCTCGACGATCAGCCCGACGGCTTTGATGCCTGGTGGGAATACAACACGGATCTCTGGGACGAGGAAACCGCCTGGTGCATGTCAGAACACTGGCGCAACCTGCTGATCGGGGCCGTCGCTCATCCACAGCAGCGTATTGCCGATCTGCCCATGCTTGATGAAGAAGAACGCCGACAATTCCTGTATGGCTGGAACGCAACCGAGCGCGACTACCCCCTGGAGCAAACGCTAGATCAGATCTTCGAAGCCCAGGTCCAACAGACGCCGGATAGCGTCGCCCTGCTTTTCGAGCATGGACAATTGACCTATAGCGAACTCAACCAGAGAGCCAATCAGCTGGGACACTACCTACAAAAACAGGGGATAGGGCCTGAAAAACGCGTTGCGCTCTGCATAGAAAGTTCTCTAGAGATGGTGGTGGGCATTCTGGGGATTCTGAAAGCGGGCGGCGCGTATGTGCCATTAGATCCCGGCAATCCCGGAGATCGACTGACGTACATGCTCACCGATGCCCAGGCTGAGATTCTGCTGACCCAACAGCGCCTGCTGGGACGGCTGCCAGAACACCAGATACAGACTTTTTGCCTGGACACGGATTGGCGGCAGGTGGCTCAGGAGAGCACAGAGAATCTCGCATGCACGCTCCTACCAAGCAATCTAGCCTATCTGATCTATACATCAGGCTCCACTGGCATGCCTAAGGGAGTGCTTGGCACACATCGAGCAACTGTCAATCGCTTCGCCTGGGCATGGGAAACCTACCCCTTCACTGTGGATGATGTGTGCTGTCAGAAAACCTCTTTGAGTTTTGTCGATGCCGCCTGGGAAATTCTAGGACCGTTGCTCAAAGGATGCCGCCTGGTTCTCCTTTCCGAAGAGGTTCGCAAAAGTATCCCTCAGATGGTCACACAGCTCGCTGATGAGCGTGTCACACGGATCATCCTGGTTCCATCCCTATTAAGAGCCTTACTAGAGTCCTATGACAATCTACAGGAACGACTTCCAGCGCTGGAATTTTGGGTTTCTAGCGGAGAAGCGCTCTCTGTCGAACTGACCCGACGCTTCCACGAGCGTCTGTCTGGCTGTACCCTGCTCAACCTATACGGTTCATCTGAGGTCGCCGCAGATATCACCTACTACAATACAGCAAATCTGGGGCAGAACAGCGTCAGTATTCCTATCGGCAAACCCATTGCCAATACTCACGTCTACATATTAGACGCGCAACTGCAACCCGTTCCTCCAGGTGTGCCAGGAGAGCTTTACGGTGGAGGAGAGGCGGTAGCTCGCGGCTATCTTGGACACCCAACTCTGACCGCAGATAAATTCCGTCCCGATCCCTTTAGCTCTGAACCGGGCGCTCGCATGTATCGCACAGGTGATAGAGCACGTTATCTGCCCGACGGCACAATTGAGTACCTGGGGCGGGCCGATAATCAGGTAAAAATCCGAGGCATCCGCATCGAGCCGGGCGAGATCGAGACAACGCTGGCTCAGCATGAAGCGGTGCAG
>DASTZT010000347.1:0-4813 GCA_035764225.1 Ktedonobacteraceae bacterium | reverse complement strand
GCGAGATCGGCACGCACCCGATTTACGAAGTGGCATTTCAAGGTCAGCGGTTAGCCATCTTTCACCCAGGGATAGGAGGACCATTGGTAGCAGCGATGCTTGAAGAAGTTATCGCGCTGGGATGCCGCAAATTTATTGCCTGCGGCGGCGCGGGCGTACTCAACGGAGATCTTGCTCTGGGACATATTATTGTCCCAACAGCCGCTCTCAGAGATGAAGGAACATCCTATCACTATTTGCCTCCAGCCAGAGAGGTGCATGCCAACCCAGAAGGCGTCGCAGCCATTGAACGCGTGCTGCAAGAACATCACTGCGATTATATCCTGGGCAAGACATGGACTACCGATGCTATCTATCGCGAAACAGCCGCGAAAGTGCAGCGACGCAGAGAGGAAGGCTGTCTGACTGTCGAAATGGAAGCGGCCTCGTTCTTCGCCGTCGCGCAATTCCGCAATGTGCAGTTCGCGCAAATGCTTTATGGAGGCGATGATCTGAGCGGCGAAAAATGGGATTCACGCCATTGGGATAAACATACCTCCGTCCGCGAAAAGCTTTTCTGGCTCGCGGCGGAGGCATGCCTGCTATTATAAAAAGGAATTACGTTGATGCAGATTGACCAATGACGTTGGTAATCCACCCTCCTGTGGCGACGGCATTGGTTAATGAGCATTAACTCGCTTGACTTCAATCTGCCCATCACGCACACGCGTCTCGTAGTGCGGCGCATTGACCGTTGCCGGGCCAGTGAGCACGCGCCCATTACGTACGCAGAAGCGAGCGCCATGCCAGGGACACTGCACGACATCGCCGGTCAGCGTGCCCTCATCGAGAGGTCCGCCAGCGTGCGGGCACGTCGCTCCCATCGCATAAATGTTCTCACCCTGGCGTAATAAGATCACCGGCACATTCGAGGCCAGCACGCGATGCAGCTTATTCTCCTCCAGGCTCTCTAGCGGCAAAACTGCCTCAAATTCTTCGTTGCCGTGCTCCCAGGCGGTATGATTGACGCCTGTCCCCTTGACAAAAACCATATCACCGCCAAAGAAAGCAGCCCATAAGACCGCGATTAGCCCGACAAATCCCAGGATGGCTGCAACTACGCTTTCGTTCGAACCGTTGAGCAAGCGTAGCACCAACGACACAATATACAGAACCGTCGCAGCAACGTTGAGCAGCGCATGATATAAGCCCACGCGCCGTTCCGCTCCATAGGTATCGCTCCAGTCCGCGAGGCCAGTGACCGCCGATCCCACCGCACCGACCAGACCAATAATAACGCTCACCAGGGCAGCGCGTGCAGCCCAGGCCGACGCGACAGGCGAGATAAGCCAGATGATATCAAAAATAGCCGCGATCAACCATGCCCCAATCGGCACATCGGTAATCGCCGGGTGCAACGGGTGCCCAAACCATGTGCCGTGCAAGAAGCTCTTTAAACGGCGCGGCGGTTTACGCTGCGAGCCGATGATGACCTGGATACCATGCTGCAAGCCATCGCTCAATCGCTCCAGAAAAGGTGGGGGTGGGGTTGGAGTAGTAGAGACAGCTTCGCTTGCCGCGACAGTGACAACATTTCCCTGACAACCGCAGGTTTCACACATTGTACATGCTCCTTCACTATGGCTCTTTGTGTCCTGACTAACCTAGTCATCCATACTGGCGAAAAAGAATTGGGAGCTTGATCCCCCCGATAGCTCCCAATTCCCCAGTGTATCGATCCAGCAATGTGACGATACTACTTGGATTTATACCCTATAAATCACAGAAAGTCAATAATTTATTTGACTTTCTTGACTTTTGGGGTTATTGTTGGCTATACTATCCTCGAATTAACTGGAGGTTATTGAATGGCAACAAACTGGAATCAGCGTTTCTTTGCCAGCACGCGAGGACGCATTATCACCTTACTGCGTCGTGCCAATCGCACAGTAGACGAACTGGCTCATGCGCTCGGCCTGACCGACAATGCCGTGCGGGCACATCTCAACACGCTAGAACGTGACGGCTTTGTCCAGCAACGAGGAGCGCGCCGCGGCAATAGCAAGCCTTCCTATGTGTATGACCTCACTCCCGCCGCCGAACAGCTCTATCCAAAAGCATATGGGGCTGTACTGCAACAGTTGCTGGAGGTGCTTTCCTCAGCTCTACCATCAGAGGAGATGGAAACGATCTTGCGGGAAACAGGCCGCCAGATTGCTTCCAGGTGGAGTAATCCATCAGATGAGCTTCAGGAGCGACTTCAAGTAGCCGTCAACGTGCTTAACGAATTGGGAGGGATGGCTGAGCTTGAACGATCCAATGGCAATTATTGCATTCAGGGGTATAGCTGTCCTCTCGCCGCCGCAGCTCAGGATCATCCAGAGATCTGCCATCTTGCCGAATCGCTGCTCACAGAACTGGTAGGAATCCCCGTTCAGGAGCAATGCGAACACGGCAAGACATTACATTGTCGTTTTGTCGTTTCAGCTTCGTAGGAACCTCCCACGATGAATCGGGGAGCTACAGCTCGCCCAAAAACGTTGGCAATTCTGAATAACAAGCGGCTAGACATCTCGTATGTCTGCGCCCAGCCGCTGCAATTCTGCAAAGAAATGGGGATAGCTTTTAGAGATATGCTCAATTCCGGTTAGCGTCAAGCCATGCGTGCTTCTCATGGCCACAATTGCCAGCGCCATCAGCAGTCGGTGATCGTTGTGCCCATCGACAACAACGCCTCCCTCGACACCTTGAGGCCGCCCCTGCACAATAATAGCATCCTGCCGCGGCAACACGGCACAGCCTGCCCGCCGTAGCTCAGTACAGAGATCATTAATGCGGTCGGATTCTTTATAGTGCAGGTTCTCAATATTGTAAAAGACGCTCTCACCTTCGGCAAAGCAAGCTAGAGCTACCAGCACGGGAATACAATCAATGACTTGATCGCCATTCAGCTCAATACCATGCAAACGTCGCCCACCGCGCATGGTCACCGTATCACCATCGCGCCGCAGATCGCTGCTCATCGCCTGAAACGCTCCCAACAAAACCTCTCCTATCTCATCTCCAGGGCGCAGGCGTTCCAGACGTAACTGGCTCGCCGGGTCATTTGCTGCCGCGCAGATAGCGAGCAAGGCCGCCGCCGAGGGATAGTCGCCAGGAACATGATAGGTGCCAGCATGATACTGCTGCCCAGCCGCAATCGAGAAATGGCGCAGCGTCGGATCATGGTCAACCACAATGCCAGCCTCTTGTAGCACAGCCAGCGTCGCCCGCACCAATGGCTGCGACTTCAACTCATCAACCACTTCTATCTCCAACGGCTCTCCAATTAAGGGAGCGAGGAAGAGCAGGGAACTGAGGTACTGCGAACTGCGTGCGCCGGAAATCGCAATTTTCCCGCCATGCAACGCCCCGCCACGGATCGTAATGGGTAGATAGCCCTCTGGCCCACTCCCCTCACACTGTGCTCCCAGGCTGCTGAGCGCCTCTAATAACTCGCGATTCGGACGCTGACCCAACGATTGAGGATAGTCGGTCACAAATGTCACGTCCGACAACAAAGCTCCCAGGCCCAACAGGAGGCGAAAAACGGCTCCAGCATTGCCAACATTGATCGTTACCGGCTCTGTAATACGCGGGGAGCCTGCCCCATGCACCCGCAAAACCTTGTGCGCTTGATCCTCCCAGGCAAGATCGGCCCCCAGCGCCCGACAGCCGCGAAAGAGCGCCTCGCTATCGTCGCTCTCCGCCGGAAACATCACGCGACTTTCACCACTCGCTAACGTTGCAGCGAGCAAATACCGTAGCGTGTAATACTTGGAAGATGGCACTTCAGGCGCGCCATAGACACAACTAAACGGCGCAATGTATAGCTTTTTCATCGTCCAGGGAACAAACTGTTGCATTTCCTCTTGCATAACGTTCCTTCTAACATGACATTTTTTCGCTTGCATGTGTTGCGCGATGGTGCTACTCTACCATCTCTCAGCAAGGAATACAACCCTCTCTCGCTCAAAAAGAGCGGCGTCAAACAGAACAAACACATCCGCTTACCTATGTGATGCATATGTTCATTTTTGCTATCACAGCACAACATACAAAGATATTACACTGTATTAACAAATTTACTTAATAGAAGGACGATAAATTATCTCATATTTTCAATAGAAAAATAGAAATTCGCTTGAAATTTATTGAATATTCTGCTATACTCGAATTTATATTTCCTAAAAGTACCTTAACAGGAAGCGAGCAAATACCGTGCAGCAACAACGAATCACCATTGTAGGAGCCGGAATCATCGGATTGTCAACGGCTTATGCACTCTTAAAGCAAGGTATGAAGCATGTAACAGTGTTGGAACAGGCAGCAGTTGGTCATCAGCGAGGAACTTCGTGTGGACTTTCGCGGCTCCTCCGTTTTGAGTACGGCTCCGATCCGTTCTATTCAGAAATGGTTCAGTTAAGTTTAGAGCGTTGGCAAATGTTAGAGTACACATCGCAACAAAGACTGTACACCCCAACGGGACTACTTGTGTTAGGAAATGAAGATGATAGCTTTACCAGGGCGAGTTACCGCCTGCTACAGGATCTGGGCTTGCCAACAGAACGCCTCACTCAGCAAGACTGTGCGCAACATTTTCCCCAGTTTAATATTCAGTCATACAACTTTCTCACCTATAACTCCAATGCTGGTATGCTGCACGCATCTGTCTGTCTGCATGCGCTTAAAGAGCTTATTCTTGATCTTGGAGGCACTATCTATGAGAATAGTAGCGTTACCCATATTACTCACGATAAACCGCAGCGCCCCATAAGCTTACATCTGGCCAGTG
>DASTZT010000346.1:0-6378 GCA_035764225.1 Ktedonobacteraceae bacterium | reverse complement strand
CCAAAAAACTCCAGATTATCCAGCGCGGTTAAATCTTTATAGAGCGCAATCTCCTGGGGCACGACCCCAAGCGTGCGCTTCACCTGCAACGGCGTTTTGGCGATGGAGAGGCCAGCAATGATAGTATCGCCGGAGGTCGGCTCCAGATAGCCGCACATCATGTTGATGGTGGTGCTTTTGCCCGCGCCGTTCGGGCCAAGCAGGCCAAAGATTTCGCCTCTGCCGATGGTGAACGAGACGCCTTTGACGGCCTCGTGCTTGCCAAAGACTTTGACCAGGTTGCGGACCTCAACATACACCAGTCGCCCATCGGTGGGCTGGTGCAGTGGGCCAGTCGTTGTCGTACTCGTGGTTGATTCTTGCAAGACAGCTTTTCTCCTTCATAGTGCTTGCAAAGACAGCGGTCACGCCCTAGCGGCGTTCATATCCTCTGCCTGGGATGCTTCCTTTTCAATCTGAGCCACCAGCTGGACACGCACCTGTTTCACCCACTCAAGCGCTTGTTGCCAGAACTGCCTGGTAGGTTGAATGACCCTGAGCAATGCTTCTTGGTTGAGTGTATCATTTCGCGGCTGATAAGGGGTCAGCGTGTAGTTGGATCCTGCTTTTCGGTTCGAAAGTGCAAAATTCCTGTCTTGCAAGAGGCAATAGAGTGGTCCTGCAAATGCAAGCGCTCAGCGGGGCACTTGCGTCACATCAGGAGCATCAGTCAGGAGGAGGGGCGCCCCAACAACCTCCTGCGCACATCCCACCAGATGACGACGGATGACCGGATCAATTTGGGGATTAGGTGGCTTCTCAGATGGCCGCTCAGTGAGTACATACCGGCCACGCATGTCGAGTCCGCGAGCCAGCAAATCGGCAACAGAGCAATCAACCTCATTCCGTGTGCGAAAGCGAATCTGGAGTCCAAACGTGGGAGCGCCCGTGTGTGGTGTCAAAGTGCGTGCATCCAGGCTATACTGGGGATACACATGTAGCCAGTTGACCCGAGCCGCTTCTTTGGGTCCGACCGCTTTTGCGAGCAGATCGAACTGTGGCTGGCGAGCAATAAAGGTAGGCGGTCTAAAACTCCTAATGGAATAGCCACGCTGGTGCAAGAAGCGCAAGACGGCTTCTTGGAGCAGATAGCGAACCAGCCGAGGCATCTGCTGAACAGAAAATGTCTGCGGCGTACCCAATACCGAGGCATCCTCTTGCAAGGGAACACAGAAAATTTGGTCGCCATCCCGCAGAAAAAGATGACTGCCGTCGTATGTAGTACGCAAGACGTGTAACTGATCAGGCGTTTCAAAAGGGAGAATGCTTCCCTCAAAGTGATCAGCACTGAGGGTTACCTGGAGAAAATTCAGCCGGAAATCCGGCGGGGATGGTAGAGTATATCTGGTTGCTGGTCGCTCCCGAAAGCCCGTTCTCATCTCCAACAACTCCTCAAAAACCTGGCAGGGGCGGCAGACGCCGCACAGAAACAGCAATTCCAAAACTATACACACATCAGGGTGTTTTTCCTGAAGGACAAGTGTTCAAGCAGCGATTACTGAGAAAGAGGGGATCTGGTCAACGAGTCTACCGACTACCTAACCTCTTCCCTGAAAGTTGACCAGATCCCCCTGAACTACAGAAGTACGTCTAACTCAAATCCAAGCTCAACAGTGGCGCAATAAGCTCGGAATAACGGCGCAATAATTTTGACATGGTGCGCAATAAACGTGAAAATCTACAAAATCTGCCTAGTGGTTGCTTTTGTTAAGCGCGGCAAGGCCCTGCGAAAGGAGATCCTTGCCAGAGTTGGTAATCGAGAAAAGCGGAGCCTTCAATGTCCGCTGCCAGAATACTGCCAAACTGACAGAACGCTGTCCGCGAATATAGCCGCTTTGTTCCAGGCGAGTCAGGCGATCCTCCACTGCTCCAAGATCAACATGGAGCGGGCTATCTCTGTTAAGCATTTCAACGAGTGTCGCACTGTCGGCCTTTGTGCAGACGTTCAAAACCACCAGGATGCGCAGACTGGTCATGTCACCTCGCAGCCAGTCATTCCTCTGGATTGGAATGGGGTGTTCCGGTTGGTCTGAGTTGCCTGGGGAAGTGGGTTGAGGATAGATCATATGCTATTTTTCCTTCCTTGCCTCTTTGGTCTTACGCTCCTCAAGGAGTGGCAAACCTTCCTGCCAACGAAGCTGTTGATTGCTCTGATTATCGAGGGGAGCAGATAGCACTCTGCTCTCCTCTTTACGCGCAGACATGAAGAACAACGGGAGAGAGGCAAAAAACTCGCCGCGCTCTGCTGAGGCATCAATCGTTTGCAGCCAGGCACTGGCCTCCTGGGCAAATGAGGGTTCTTCTTGCGCGAGAGCCTGGGCTGCCTGGGTAATCTGTAAAACAGCATCGGCGACCTGCCAGGATCGCAGTACATACGCTCTCACCTCAATTTGCATTTCTGCCCAGTGAGTTCTCTCGTCGCTTTGCAAGAGACTGGCAAGTTGCCTGCCGATAAATGGATGCGCCAGTTGTTGTTGAATGGCTTGCACGATCAAGCTCCAGGTATGGGCATCATCCCCGCCTGAGGGACTGGCTGGATAGAGGGCCAGGCTCCCCCAGTCTGGCTCGACGGCTGCGAATATCCCACCTGATCGAAGGACGCGCCCTACTTCAGCGAGTGCCTTGCGCAGGTCAGGGATATGGAGGAAGGTGCGGTCAGCCCGTACCCGGTCAAAGCTGCCACCGACAAAGGGCATCTCTTCGGCGTTTCCCTCGACGAGGACAATGTTGCTTCGTCTCCCCAGAACCTTTCCGGCTTCACGCAGGCGTTCAGCATCTGTATCTAAGCCAGTGACCAGGCCATGCTTGCCTACCCGGCGTGCGAGTGGGAGGAGATCGGCTCCTATCCCGCACCCGACATCCAGGATGTGCATGCCAGCCTTGACGCTGAGGTGTCTATAGCTCCGTGCCTTATAATCTTGGACCGCTTTTCCCCCCTGTTCTACGAACTGGCGGAGATAGGTGACATGGGTGCTAGCTGAGGTGGCAAAAGGAAGAAAGCCCTCCTGCCGCTCATTGGGTTCTAGCCCATCTCTGGAAACTACCCCAGATACGCTGGTAGGTTGGAAGAAAGGGGCCTTTCTTTGCTTCGTGCCTTGCGTCATCGTGGTGAATCTCCTTCGCTACGAGACTTTCACGCTCGGTGAAGTGTACGTCCATCAGCATATGAGCCTGGCGCTGCGCTGCCCGCAGGAGCCGGGATAAATCCGGTGTCTGTTGCCTTGCTTCTCTCAGGGTAATCCGGTGGGCCAGATCCTCCGCGCACTGAGCGGGTGTAATCTGATAGAAGACAGGAGGTGAGGCAGCGGACACTGGAAGGTCTTTCATCCGCAACTGGCGTATTTTCTGTAATATGCTGCTCTCCTCGTTCCAGCCGGCCGCAACGATTGGCGTAAAGCGGTAAGCTGGCAGGAGATCGGGGATGTCGGCGAGGACGAGGCTCATCATGGAACGCCTGGGAAACACCCACAGCCGCTCAATGCCACGATTCTCTGCGAGCTGGACGATGGCTCCTGCCACTGCATCAAGCACGTCAGGAATGTCCGAGTAATCAAGTTCTTCGGGGTGGGTGGCAAAAGCGCCTATCTCAGCAAACGTTGCTGCTGAGAGAACTGAAGCGGCGTGAGAGCCTGGCTGAAAGCGCATGATGGCTTCAATGGTCGTTGCTTTGGGAAGTTCCAAACGGGCAGTACCAACGACAGCATGAGGCGAGAGGGTTTCCTGTCGCCTGACGACCAGGGGAAGCACCTGCTGCTGTTCGGCCTTGATTGTTTTCAGGTAGAGTTCATAGGCGTTAGGGCTGGGAGCGCAAGCGCGAGCGTAACGCTGGGCCTGCAATTGACGCGCTGCCTGATACGCGGCAGAGTCGTAGGAAACGACCTGCGCGAAAAAAGGCGAAGAGGTAATGGATGGCGGATTGAGGGCTGCTATACTGGTCTGCATCTCTGGTTCCTGGGCTTTCTAGGGAAGCGCTTCCCCAACACACGGGAGCAGGCGCATTGCCGATCCCTTTTTGAACGGCTCTACAAAAAAGCACTCTGCACTGCCTACTGTTGTCTTGCACCTGGCACATCTCGAACTGGCGCGGCTTCTTTGCGCCTCTGCTGCAAGTCTACCTGCAAAACTGGCTAACAAAGCGAGGAATGAAGGTGACTTTGCTAAAATTCGTCGATCTTACTGCCGCTGCGCCATCCGTATGGCTGGAGGGGTTTAATCGTCTGGCAGGAAAGCTGCAAGCAGGAGCAAAGAGTCTGCTCGCGTGGGATGGCAGAAAAGGTTTGTGCAGGAAGGCCAGTCTGATGACGCCACATCCAGTGTCATCTCGCTCTGCGGTCATCGGAGACATCGGCGCACGTCAGGTAGCGGGAGTTCGTAGGCATGGTAGGCGTGCCTTCGTTGGTCCTCCTGGGCCTGGCAATTCAGCGCCAGGGCATAGAGGCGAGTGAGTGATGGGATCGCGTATTTAATCAATCCCCCTGCTACCCATGTCACAGCCATGTTCAGTAAACCTACCCCAACCGTCAGCAAAAGAGGAAAGAAGCCGGCGAAACACACATACCAGCAGGTGCCAACGATGCTGATAAACGCATAGCCAAACGCAAGGGGCCAACTAGAGCTATCATACTCATCGTGTTTGCTTAGGAGGATCATCGCTAAGGCAAGCAGAAGGTCGGCGGCATCAGCTACAAAGATAAGGGGAATATAGGTCGCTTCAAGCGCTGCGATGAGCCACAGGATACCACTGGCGAGGATGCTACTGGCTGTGCTAATGGTCAAAACCATTGCGCGCTGGCATTGCGGCGGGCCGGCAATCAGACAAAAGAGTGCGCTTGCCAATGCCCAGATGCAGGGAAGGCACCCCAGTGCACCGATGCCAACGACAATAAAGTGGCTGCTCATAAATAGCGCCTCCTCTCTCAAGAGAGCGCATACCAGAAGTTTTGGCTATGAATGACAGCAATTTGGCCGTCTACACGAATTTAGCAAAGTCACCCTCATTCCTCACTTTGATAGCCAGTTTCTCTGGTATGCTCTCTCTTGAGGGCTGCTGGGTAAAGGAGCAATGCTCAGCGTCTTTGCGAGCAGGTGCTGCGTTCATCGTTCGCTTCGGGGGAATGCAGCATCTGGTCTGGGTAGGCCGTTCGTACAGCCTACCCAGTAGCCTTATTCCAAATGCGGTGACTCCAGTGTGTCCTTTTAACAAGGAGATTGCCGATGAGAGACAACACATGCCAAAACTTTGCCCACCTGCTGCAGCAGGTGATGACCAAACTACGAGGAATGCTAGGTGAACAAACCCTGTCACTGGAAGACTACACAGGCCCTGATCCGACTGATATGTTATCGTCGGAGGATGGTGGCACGCGCTTGATGATTCTGGCGTGTTTGAGTGCTGTGAGCGAGGCCGATCTCACTTTCGTGACGCACGTCTCAAGAGAAGCAAGTGAAGAAGAGCGTTTGCGCAGCCTTGCCTGGTTGAAAGAGCAGGACTGCATCGTCGAGCGTCACCACTCGGAACGACGCGGGTTATTTTGGCACCAGCGTGTTGAATTGATTTTCTATGCCGCAACTCCTACAGGGAGGCTGCTTTGGGAGAAAATTGAAGCGCTCGTACCAGAAAATGCTTCAAAGACATCCATCTCTGCTCAGGTCTACAACAAGATATACGAGTTTTTGACCTTGGTGATAATTGCTGGCGGTATCGTACTCATGTTTCTTGGGCTGCTGTCCCATCTACACTGAGGGAGAAGTCATGTCGAATGCTCTGCATCAACCACAACAGCCTATCCAGTACGATCCACCGCTGCCACCGCTGCCACGCTATATCCTCTTGGGATGGTTCAGGCGCGAGAGCGGGCCAATCATCAGGTGTGATAATTGCTTTGAGCGGCCCGGCTGGATACGCTATGACGATTTTCGTGCCCCTATCTCGCTCACTGGACTGGCAGGCGTTGATAAAGTCCAGCGTGGGCTGCTGATCCACCGAAATTATGCCCAGGCCCAGCACGAATACGGGGCGAAAAGTTACCGGACCCGACTGTGCTGTCTGACCTGCGCGACCAGTCAAGTTGAGCGTATCTTGCCGCAGGTGGGGGCATTGGAGAGGGCAGTGCAAGCGTTGCAGGGAACGGACCAGGCCGGCGTTGCCCTCTTCATGGACATGCAAGCGCTGAACAAGGTGCTATTTGTGTCGCGTGCGCGAACAACTGCGAAATTGTTCCGCGAAATGGAGATCGCGGAACGGCGGAACATCTCTGTGAGGTGAACGATGAGAGCGGCCAGCGGGCTATCAGCCTCTGCTAACACCAGAGCTACGGTACGGCGAGGAAGCGAGAGAAG
>DASTZT010000345.1:0-3309 GCA_035764225.1 Ktedonobacteraceae bacterium | reverse complement strand
GGTAGCCCGGATAGCAAGACGTTGAGTACGTTTTTTACGGTGGTCTTGCTGCTGGCGAGTGTTGTGCATGTAGGGCTGGTGCTGATAGAGATATTTGGCTCTCATGTGAACAGTCATGTAGCCACTGCCGCTCGCTATATGAGCAGAGGCGGATTGCGCCGTATTTTCTGGGGACTCTTCCTGCTGATCGGTTCCTTCGTACCCCTGGCGTTGCTCTCTCTGGCACTGTTGTTGCCGGGAGCACAAGCCGTCCTGCTGGGCATAGCGGGAATTTGTGCGCTGATAGGGCTTTTCGCCTATGAGCATTGTTTTGTGGTCGCCGGACAGATTGTCCCGTTGAGTTAAGCTGGCTTGAGAGGTAGCTATGACCGAAATTCCTTTGCGTGAGCATCTTGCGCCTGGTGGTGAGCAGATGACGGTGCGAGATCTGGCATCATGTCCAACGCCTGAACAATGGCATGATTGGGTGGAGTATGATGCGAAGGCGTGGCCTCGTAAAGTTAAGCGACACTACGAGATTATCCCGACGATTTGTTTTAACTGCGAAGCGGCCTGCGGCTTGCTGGCCTATGTAGATAAAGAGACGCAGCAGGTCAAGAAATTTGAGGGCAACCCCTATCATCCTGGCAGCCGGGGACGCAATTGTGCCAAAGGACCGGCTACCATCAATCAGGTCAACGATCCCGAACGCATTTTGTATCCCTTGAAGCGCGTTGGCAAGCGCGGCGAGGGCAAATGGGAGCGCACAACCTGGGATGAAGTGCTCGACACGTTCGCGAGCAAAATACGCGCGGCTATTCTAGAGGATCGGCGCGATGAAGTAATGTATCACGTCGGGCGTCCTGGTCACGATGGCTACATGGAGCGAGTCATGGCGGCCTGGGGAGTGGATGGACATAATAGCCATACCAACGTCTGCTCATCCTCGGCCCGCTTCGGCTATCATATCTGGTGTGGCATTGATCGTCCCTCGCCCGATCATGCCCATGCCCGCTTTATCCTGCTCATTAGCTCGCATCTTGAGACCGGCCACTACTTCAACCCGCAAGCGCAAAGGATCATCGAAGGCAAGATGAAGGGGGCGAAGTTGGCAGTGATGGACCCACGCCTCTCTAATACCGCGAGCATGGCCGATTACTGGCTACCAACCTGGCCCGGTTCAGAAGCGGCGGTATTGCTGGCAATGGCACGCATTATCCTGCTTGAGAAGCTCTACAATCACGAATATATGCGCCGTTGGGTAAACTGGCAAGACTATCTTGCCAGCGAGCACCCAGGCGAACCACAAACGTTTGAACGCTTCATCGCACTGCTGATTGACCTCTATGCCGACTATACCCCCGCCTTCGCAGCTCAAGAGAGCGGCCTTGCTGAAGAGACTATTATCGATATCGCGCGTCAGATTGGACATGCTGGCACGGCCTTTGCCGCCCATACCTGGCGTGCTGCTACGGCTGGCAACCTGGGAGGATGGCAGGTTTCGCGTGCGCTCTGGTTTCTTTCCGTGCTGACAGGAAGCATCGGCACACCTGGCGGGACGGCACCCAATAGCTGGAACAAGTTTGTTCCGGCCCCGTTTCTCAAGCCACCGCCTTCCGCTGTGTGGAACGAACTGCTTTTTCCGCCGGAATATCCGTTGGCGAACTATGAGATGAGCATTTTGCTACCGTACTTCTTGCGTGAAGGCCGGGGCAAAGTCGCAGCTTACTTTACACGCGTCTATAACCCCGTCTGGACCAATCCCGATGGCACGAGTTGGATCGAGATGCTCACCAACGAGCAGCAGATTGAGCTACATGCGGCCCTGACGCCTGTATGGAGCGAGACGGCGTGGTATGCTGATTACGTCCTGCCAATGGGCGTTGGCAGCGAACGGCACGATCTGATGAGCCAGGAGACCCATGCCGCCCGCTGGATTGGTTTTCGTCAGCCAGTCTTGCGCGTGTATAAAGAGCGGCATGGTGAGGCCGTGCAATATACGTACCAGGCCAACCCAGGAGAAGTATGGGAAGAGGACGAATTCTGGATTGAACTATCATGGCGCATCGATCCCGATGGCAGCTTAGGAATTCGCCAATACTTCGAGTCGCCCTATCGTCCGCAGCAAAAGCTTACTATTGAAGAGTATTATCGCTGGATCTTTGAGCATAGCGTCCCTGGATTGCCGGAAGCCGCCGCTAGAGAGGCGCTCTCTCCTCTGGAATATATGCGCAAATATGGCGCATTTGAGATTCCGGCAGAGCGTGTTCCCGTTTTTACCTTGAACGAACGCACACTGCAACCTGCTGAGCTGGAGGGCGTGCAGATTGACGAGCGCAGTGGCAAAGTGACACGCGACGGCGCTGCGGTTGGGGTTATGATCGACGGCCAGGCGTATGAAGGCTTCCCCACGCCTTCGCGCAAGCTAGAGTTCTACTCGCCCACGATGAAAGAGTGGGGCTGGCCCGAAAATGCCATTCCTGGCTATACGCGTAGCCATGTGCATCGCGCCGCCATCGACCATACGCGTGACGAATATCTACTCATTCCCACCTTTCGCCTGCCCACGCTGATTCATACGCGCTCAGGCAATGCCAAATGGCTGTACGAGATCTCGAACGCCAATCCCGTCTGGCTTCATCCCATCGACGCGACTCGGATCGGCGTGCAAACGGGCGATCTGCTGCGCGTAACCACCGAGATTGGCTATTACGTCAACCGTGCCTGGGTGACTGAAGGCATTCATCCAGGGATTGTCGCCTGCTCTCATCACCTGGGGCGCTGGCGTCTGGAGACTGGCGGTACTGATCGCTGGTCCTCAGCATTGGTAGAGCTGGGACGGCAAAGCGATGGCGCATGGCGGATGCGCCACCTTGAGGGAATTCGCCCCTTTGAGAGCAGCGATCCCGATTCGGCCCGCATCTTCTGGCGCGAGGGCGGCGTTCACCAGAACCTTACCTTCCCGGTTCATCCTGACCCGATCAGCGGCATGCACTGCTGGCACCAGAAGGTCACAGTACAGCCTGCCCTCGCGGGTGATCGCTATGGTGATGTGTGTGTTGAGCCGCAGAAAGCCCATGAGGTCTATCAGCACTGGTTGGCAATGACGCGCCCGCAGCTAGATCGTCCCGATGGGTTGAGGCGACCATTGTGGATGATCCGCCCCTATCGACCGACTGCGGGCGCATTTAAGCGGCAAAGTGGGAAAAGTTAGAACGCAAGGCCAAATCCGCGCATAATCATTTGCAGCGCAATCACTCCCATGATTGGCAAGAAGATCATGCGCAAGGTGCGGTTACTCAAATGCGTCAAAATATGTGCGCCCACAAT
>DASTZT010000344.1:0-9611 GCA_035764225.1 Ktedonobacteraceae bacterium | reverse complement strand
TGGCTCATGCTTATCTCCTTTTTGAGGTAAACAATCAGTATCGTAGTTGTAGGGTAGCAGTAAGGATGAAGATTGTCAATGCAATAATAGCCCAGGCCTGGGCTTTTCAGTTTGCCCTGTAGGGTGCCTGCGAAGTTTCGTACCGACCCGGTTCACCGCGTCCAATTTATTGAGCGTCAATCCCGGAATGATTGCATTCACGCGAAAGAGAACACTGAGGACGACTGGCATAGCAGGACGCTCAATAAATTGGACGCGCTAAAGCTGGTCGGTACGAAGAGGGGCTTTTCCTCATGCAACGGGCAAGGATGACGGTTTCCTGTTATCTGGGCCTGTTGCATGGCTTTTTCTACGAAGGCCTTGATCTACCTGAGTAGCCGAAGACGGCTTTCGTGATACAATTGTTAACAAATATTATATGGGGGATACTATCATGCCAATTGCCATTATCGTTCATGGGGGAGCTGGCGATATTCCGGTTGAGCGAAGAGAACTTGCTGTAGCAGGCTGCAAAGAAGCGGCGCTGCTAGGGTGGCGGATGTTGCAGGCAGGGGGAACGGCGCTTGATGTCGTGGAGGCGGTGGTGCGTTTGCTTGAAGATAATCCCAGCTTTAACGCTGGCACAGGCTCCTGCCTTACACGCGAAGGCAAGATAGAGATGGACGCGGGGATGATGGAGGGTCACACTCTGCGGGCTGGCGCGGTGGCAGGGGTCGAGCTGATTAAAAATCCGATTGTCCTGGCGCGTAAAGTGCTGGAAAGCTCGCATGTGCTGCTGATAGGCAAAGGGGCGGAGGCGTTCGCGCGGGAGCAGGGCTGTTCGTTTTGTCGCTTTGAAGATCTCTTGACGCAGCGCCAATACGATAACTGGAAGAAGCTCCACGATACGCCGCATAAGGAGCCAGATGACCTGAGACGTGAAGTGAGTGCGCAATCTCTAGAAGGTGCGGGTAACGAACTGAAATCCGCAACCGGAGAAACAGAAAAGAAGCATGGCACCGTTGGAGCAGTCGCTATTGATATGGCTGATAACCTGGCAGCCGCTACCTCAACGGGAGGCTTTTTGAACAAATATCCGGGGCGCGTGGGCGACTCTCCCCTGGTGGGTTGCGGCTTCTATGCCGACGAAAACGCGGCCATCTCCTGCACCGGATATGGGGAAGATTTTATGCGCTTGCTGATTGCCAGGCGGGCCGCAGAGTTTGTAGCGGCAGGTTCCAGCGCACGCGAAGCCGCTCAAGCCGCCATTGCCGTTTTAAGCACAAAGGCTACCGGAGCGGGTGGTCTCATTATGGTGGATCGGCTTGGCAACGTGGGCTTTGCGTGGAACAGCAAAAATATGGCGCGGGCCTATCTTTGCGGCGAGATGCAGGAGCCGATAGCGGGCGTATAAGCAGGGCAAGCGCAAGGCCCCCGCATCCTCGCCAGCCCATCCCCTTGCCCCTACCGGTTCCCCACGATCTCGCATTCCTCGCAAAAAAATCATCATGGAACGGGAATCGCGATGATCGGACAGGTGCTGGTGCTGGTAGGGGCAAGGGGCGGTGGTTGAGGGGATGTGGGGGCCTTGCGCTTGCCCTGCGGCTGGTAGGGGCAATTTCAGGTGGCGGCGGGGCGATAAATCGGACGCGATAGAATCGGGTCGGTACGAAGGGTTTGGGGACGGGTGCTGGTAGGGGCAAGGGGCTGGGTACGGTGGTGCGGGGGCCTTGCTTTGCCGTCCGCCTGAGCGGAGCTAGCTGCGGCAGCAGCGTTGGCGGGCGGAATTGCAAGACGCGCTTGCCCTGCTGGGAATGCTGTCAGGGGGTGGGGCATTTGTTAAGGGAAGATGGCGCGGGCCAGGAAATAGCCAATAATAAAGAAGAGGATGAAGAGCACCAACCCGATTCCTAGCAGCACGGGTATATTGATACGACGAGGTCGCGCTTCTCCCACCGGGTAGGCTGCCTGGCGTGCCGTAGCTAACTTGAGCGAGACATCTTGCACGGTCTGACCCCCAGCAGGCGCTTCCGTTGCGGCCATGCGGGCATTCGTCTCTACGCGATACCCTGGGTATGCCGCGCCGGAGCCTGGGATGGCTGGTGAAGCTCCTGGGACGCCAAATTTCCCTGTGCCGGTCGGGGCCGCAGGCGAGAACTGATGGATGCCCATAAATTCTTCTGGCCGATAGTTTTTTGCGGGAGCTACCACTGGTGGGGGTGGCTCAAGGGCCTCCGCCAACGCCTTCAGTTCTTTGTACAGCCCATCGGGCGAGCCAATATACTGGGTATGCTGCCGTATGATGGAACGCGCCACGATCTCACACAGTTCTGGCGGGACGTTGCGCATAAAACGTAATCGTCCGTCAACCGGAGGCTCGACGCTCGTGGCCCCTGCCGTCCTTCCTGCTAGCAATTGATAGAGCAACAGGCCTATGGCGCGTGTATCGTCTGCGCGCCTTTCTTCGGTCATCTGACCGGGAGGTAACTCCTGGTGAGCAAGAATCGTGCCGTCGCCGCTCTTACCGATGACGCTCCAGGCGGTAAAATACTGCACATCGCTGGGAAGCGCGAAATTATTGACGCGAACCGTGCCATAGCGATCTCGCATCAAGGCGGCGGGCGTTAAATCACCGTGACACACTCTACGGGTGGACGAGCCAGCATACAGCAGAGCCTGGCAAAGCTGCGTCCCCAGCTCGGTTACCTGGTAAGCAGTGAGGGAGCTTTGCAGCAGCGAGCTAAAATCATTACCCTCGACGAACTCTTGCACCACATACAAGGTATCGTTCTCAACGATGACATCGTAGAGGCCGACGATATTGGGGTGAGCGAACTGGGAGGTAGTTTTGATGGCGGCTCGATAGGTAGGAACATACTCAGGAGGAACGACTTTGACCGCAACAGCTCGTTGCAACACATGGTCGAACCCTTGATAGACAGCACAAACCTGACCCTGTTTCACGAATTGTTGTAGCAGGTAGCGCCTCTGAATAATGCGGCCTGTTTCCACTCTATGCCTCTCAAGATTACGCATTATAAGTCCTGTAAAGCCAGCGTGATCGCGCCTACTAAGTTGGCATCTGCTCCCAGATTGCCCTGGACGATACGTAGGGATTGACTTGCCACCGGGAGACACATTTGACGGATGCGCGTTTGCAATGGCGCGAGCAGCGGCTCTCCCACTTGCGCTACCGGCCCACCTAGAATAATCATGCCAGGATTTACTACATGAATGCTATTCACCAGAGCGATCCCCAGGTATTTATGCACTTCCTCAACAATATATAGTGCGATTTTATCACCTTCTGTTGCCAATTGGAATACTTGATCCACCGTAATACGTTCGGCTCTGGCTCCTGTGAGGCGACTGATGGCGGCCTCGGTTTCGGGATATTCGACGGAAAGGCCAATCATTGAGCGCACAATGGCCTGGGCCGAGACGATGGTTTCAAGGTGTCCCATACCGCCGCAGGAGCAGCGCAGGCCATCTTCTTTCACCGGCATATGGCCAATTTCGCCCGCAGTGCCAGCGATCCCGTGATAAATCTTACCATTCACAAGCAAGGAACCGCCGATTCTCCGTCCCAGGTTGACATAGAGTACTACTCGCTCTCCAACGCCTGCTCCCCGTTGAACTTCTGCCAATGCTGCCGCGTTCGCGCTATTATCAATGATACAGGGGATATCAAGCAGCTCAGTCAAATAGTCCTGAAGGGGGAAGTTATCCCAGCCATGAGCATGAGGGAGGGAGCGCACTATGCCTTGCGCGGCGTCAACCAGGCCGCCAACGGCAACGCCGACGCGCAAAATCCGCCCATCGCTCAATCTTTTGGGGGTGGTGGCGTCGGCAAGCATTGTCTCCACCAGATCTAGGACGGACCTGGCATCGCGGACATACTCCAGAGGGCGATACACGCGATACAAAATATTGCCGTTCAGGTCTGCTAAGGCGACTGCTTGCTGGGAGCCGCTGCCATTGATCTCAATGCCGACCACGTACCCCTGCATTGCCAGCAATTTTCCGGTGGTTCTGCGGGTTCCTGCCATGCCCGACGGCTCGATGTGTCCGGGGGACGAAGGGCCGGTCAACGCGCCTGAAGTATGTTGCATCGTCACAGTCTATTCTCGCCTCCTGATATTCGCCTGTCTCTCTGCTAGCATTGGAATTCCTTCCCATCACAATACGGGATAGAGACTTACTGAGACAACGGGTGTAGTATATCATATGCGAAAGAAGACGCATAGTATACGAGAGTGTTGGGTCAGTCAGGAAATTTGTCCCATGCTCGGATATTGGCCGATACAGCTCTCATCCGCAGCAGGGCAAGCGCGAGTCCTTGAAATTCCGAAGGGCAACGCTGCTGCGCAGCTAGCTGCGCTCAGCCCTTCGGCAAGGAGGCCCCCACCCAAGCCCCACACCGCCCCTTGCCCCTACCAGCGTTCCCCCATCATCACATCTCACCCAAAATCATCTCGAACGGCGTTCTCTGCGTGCGACGGAGATGGTAGGGGCAAGGGGATGGGCGTGGTGGATGAGGGGGCCTCGCGCTTGCCCTGCTGCGGGATGACTCAATAAATTGGACGCGCTAGAAGCTTGTCGGTACGAAAGTGGGCCTCCTGTTGCAGGCGATCTCTAGGGGAATTTGAACAATCGGAGAATTGGTGATGTTGCATCGCTCTGGCTTCGTTGATACAATACGTTTCAGAGTAATGAGCTGATTTTCTGGGGAGCTTCTCATGGCATCATCGTCTGTAACAGAGCAACAGGTTTTTATTGGACCAGGATTGAGTCCTTTCAAGCGGATTGTGACGATTCTAGGAGTGCTGGGCGTTGTCGCCCTCGTCTTCTGGATCGCTATTTATCAGGGCGTATCGACTATTGGCAGCACGATTGCGGCTGTCCTCTTTATTCTTGGCTTTGTGTACTACCTGCGCATCATCGCTCCGGTTCCCTTTACCATCGCGCTGGAACCAGAGGCCCTTGTCAAGCGCAGCCGCAAGGGGGAGACGATTACGATTCGCTGGGAAGATTTGACGCAGGTGAAGGAAGAGTTCTTTCCCAATGGCAAGCGGATTAGCGTGACCGCGTACCGCAAAGTCACGGAGCCGGGACAAAAGCCCAAAGCCTGGGCGGTCTATCGCGACGAAGTGACCGATCTGGATGGGTTGGCTGGTGCCCTGAAGCAGGCAATTCCTGAAAGCTGTGCCTGGAAAGGCGAGACAGTTCACGAGTAATGTTTCCTGGCAGGACTAATGGACTATCGACGTGTACTTATATATATGCGCTGGCTTCGGTGGCTTTGAATGTGGCGTAGACCATTTTGCCTTCCTGTAAATCCATACGGACCGCTGAAGCCTCGGTGATTTCGGCGGTGAGAGGCGGTGCAGCATGGTGCAGCATGATGCTTACCCGCACGCTACTATCGCTGCCCGTTGCCGTTCTTGAGGGCAGCAAATGCACGATCTCGCCATAGAAGACGTTGCGGGCCGAACTCTCCGGCGGCGCGAGGTAGAGGGTGATGCTGCGGGGATCTACGACGACGAAGGCTTCATCGCCTGGAGCGGGCGTCTCGCTGGATTGGGCATGTTCTCTGAGCGCGGCAACCACCTCAACGGGCTGATCGCCGTCGTCAAGCTGCACAAAGCACATGGTATTGGCCTCGTAACGTGTGATATGGCCACGAAAAAAGTTCACTCCCACCAGTTCCGCAATATAGGAGGAGCGCGGGTATTCTCGTAAGGAATACTGATCTCCCTGTTGAATGACGCGTCCATGATCGAGCACCAGGATACGCTCGCCAAAGAGCAGAGCGTCCAGATAGTGATGGGTCACGAGTACGGTGGTGATGGCGGCTTCAGCCAGCAAGCGGCGCAATTCCTGGCGCACCTCGCGGCGTGTCTGGACATCAAGAGCTGCTAGCGGTTCGTCGAGCAACAACAGGTCGGGTTGGAGGGCCAGCGCCCGCGCGATAGCTACGCGCTGCTGTTGGCCGCCTGAAAGCTGGGCCGGGCGACGTTGGGCTAGATCGGCGATGTGAACCTGTGCCAGCACCTCCATGACGCGCTGAGAGATGATGTGGCGAGAGATATGTTGAGCACGCAGGCCAAAGGCGACGTTTTCGAAGACCGTGAGATGGGGGAAGAGCACGTAATCCTGGAAGACATAGCCGAACGGTCGCTCTTGTGGCGGTACGCTAAGCTGTTGCTCGCTATCAAAATATATTATGTCATTAAGCGAGATATGGCCTTTTTGCGGATCGAGCAAGCCTGCCAGCAGACGCAGGACGGTGCTTTTGCCAGCTCCACTTTCTCCCAGCAATACCAGCGTTTCCCCTGTCTCAACGCGGAACTCTGCCGCCAGGTGAAAGGTGTCGAGATGAGTGTCGAGCGAAACGTTCAGCATATTTTTCCCCCTGCGGAAAAATTGGCAGGGCAGGCGCAAGGCACAGCCCCTACGGAACGTGTAGCTGTGCAAATGCAGGGCCTTGTCCCTACGGAACGTGTGGCAGGGCAGGCGCAAGGCACAGCCCCTACAAGCATACCACACTTACTTTTTGTCTGTAGCGTTCCTTGCCTTAGAGGGGAAAACATGTTATACTGAGATAACATCATGTATTATAAGTCGTCCCCTACTCTGGTTTATGCTCGGCTGAACCGGAAATGGCAGGCAATTACATGGCAACGAAGCCGACGGTACCGATTATGCTACCCACACCCACAAATCAGATTTGCCCACGCTATGAGCACGCGATCAGTATTTTGGGTAAACGTTGGACGGGGCTTTTGCTCGATGCGCTCATGGATGGACCAAAGCGATTCTGCGAACTCACGACCTTAGTAGAAGGACTCTCAGATCGCGTGTTGAGCGACCGGCTCCGCGAGTTAGAGACCGAGGAAGTTGTAAAGCGTGTCGTTTACCCGCAGATCCCCGTGCGTGTCGAGTATCAGTTGACGGAAAAGGGGCGTGCGCTCAAACCAGTGATTGATGCAATTCATGTTTGGGCGAAACAGTGGGTGGCAGCGCCGTCTCCGTCTGATCTGGAAGAAGTGCAGCAATAAGTTAGAGAGCGCGTATGGAACATCTATGGGCACCCTGGCGGATGGCTTTTATCGCACCGAAGACGCCACCGCCGCCAGGGTGTATTTTTTGTACATTACCGGCTGAACATCAGGATGCGGAGCACCACATTCTTTATCGTGGCGAGCACTGCTTTATGATGTTAAATCTCTATCCATACAACAACGGGCATTTGATGGTTGCCCCTTACCAGCATCTCGGCTCTATCGAATATCTTGACGGCGAGACGCTGGCGGAGATGATGTCCCAGGTGCAGCTCGCTTTGAAGGCGTTGCGTGCTGAGATGGGGCCTGATGGCTTCAATATGGGCGTTAACGAGGGGAAGGTGGCCGGAGCTGGCTTCGCCGATCACGTCCATTACCATATTGTGCCGCGCTGGCATGGCGATACCAACTTTATGCCGGTGGTCGCGGATATCAAGGTGATGCCAGAGCATCTCGATATCGTGTATGCAAAGTTGAAAACGCGCCTGGAAAAGATATTGGCGGAGCATAAATAAGGTGCAGGGCAAGCGCGAGGTCGCAGCAGCCCCCCCACGTTTCCTTTGCAATCGTGTCCCGACCCCGACGAGGGCAAGCGCGAGGCCCCCTCACCGCCTCACCCATCCCCTTGCCCCTACCGCCTTCGGTCCACCATTGCGCTTCTCGTTTGATTTTTTGGGAATGTGAGATTGTGGGGGACTGGTAGGGGCAAGGGGTGGTGGCAAGGGGCGGATGGGGCCTCGCGCTTGCCCAATCTCCACACCGCCCCTACGGTTTGCCGTAGGGGTACCACCAGGGTTTTGCGCCGCCTTCGAAATCCCAGTGGACGTGCTTTGTTTCGCGGAATTCGTCCAGACCTTCCTCGCCCAGTTCTCTGCCGATGCCGCTCATCTTGAAGCCGCCGAAGGGACCGGCGTCGTTATCGGTGAGGGGGTCGTTAATCCAGAGCGTGCCAGCTTCAACCTCTTCAAAGAACCGCTTGGCTTTGGCGGGATCGTGCGTGTAGAGGTTGGCTCCCAGGCCGTACTGACTATCGTTGGCTAGCGCAATCGCTTCGTCGAAGCTGCGGTAGGTCATGATCGGGATGATGGGGCCAAAGGTTTCCTCTCTCATAATCGCCATCGTGTGATTGACGTTGGTCAGCACGGTTGGTTCGTAAAAATAGCCGCGTTGCAGGTGTTTAGGGCGCTGCCCTCCTGCGATAACGCTTGCTCCTTGAGCCTTTGCCGCCTCGACCTGCGTTTCCACTTTTTCACGATAGCGATTCCCGATGAGCGGCCCCATGTCGGTATCGGGTTCCAGGCCGGAGCCGAGCCGTAGCTTGCGGGCATAGTCTGCGATGCGCTCGACGAATGTTGGGGCTATCGCTTCATGCACATAGACGCGCTCGGTGGAGGTGCAGACCTGACCAGCGTTGAGTAGCGCGGCCCAGGCTACGCCAGGAACGGCTACATCCAGATTAGCATCCTCTGCAACAATGAAGGCATCCTTGCCACCTAGCTCTAGATGCAACTTCTTCATCTGTGGCGCGACGAGTTGGGCGATCCGCTGCCCCGTTGCCAGTGAACCGGTGAAGGCGATCACACGCACACGCGGATCAACGACCAGCGGCTCTCCGCATTCCTTGCCATAACCACTGACAATATTGATGACGCCGGGCGGGAAATGGGCGAAGATTTCGGCGAAGAGGAGGGTGGAGAGCGGCGTCATTTCTGATGGCTTGAGCACGACGGTATTGCCTGCGGCCAGCGCGGGCGCGACTTTCCAGGCCATCAGCAGAATGGGGTAATTCCAGGGGACGATGGCAGCAACCACGCCGTATGGTTCCTTGAGCACCATCGCAAGCTGGCTCTCTTCAATCGAAGGGATCACGCGTCCTCGACTGCTACGCCCGATCTCGGCATAATAGCGGAAGCAGGCGGCAGACCAGCCCATCTCATCTTTATTCTCGACAAACGGCTTGCCCCCTTCAAGTGTGAGCAGGCGAGCAAACTCTGCTGCACGCTCGGTCAACTGGCGAGCGACTTCGTGGAGCAGTTCGGCCTTTTCGCCTGCGGGCACCTTTTTCCAGGCGGGGAAGGCAGCCTGAGCCGCTGTCACCGCTTGATCGACATCGGCAGCATCGCCAGCCGGGGCGGTATCGATGATCTCCTCGGTCGCGGGATTGCGGACCTCGATCATTTTGCCGGAGCTGCCCGTTGTGTGTGCTCCATTAATCCACATCTGATAAGCCATAGATCCACCTCTTGTATGCTGAAAATCACAATACACATGCTCATTTTAGCCTCGCAGCAGCAGAAGAGCAACGTCAAGCCTCCCCAACAAAAACAGATGCGAGCCTAAATGAGGAGCAAACGTCGTACCGACCCGCTTTAGCGCGTCCAATTTATTGAGCGTCCTTGCTGGTCTTGCCGCCAACTATGCGATAAATCGGACGCGACGCAATCAGGTCGGTACGAAGAAGGGGGAGCGTCCAATTTATTGAGCGTCCTTGCTAGTCTTGCTTGTTTTGCCGCCAACTATGCGATAAATCGGACGCGACGCAATCAGGTCGGTACGAAGAAGGGGGAG
>DASTZT010000343.1:0-6287 GCA_035764225.1 Ktedonobacteraceae bacterium | reverse complement strand
GGAGCGGCCTCTGCGTGTCGCGATGTTAGCTGGTCAAGTGGCCTGACGATCAGGCTTTTTTCGCGCTACCTAGAATAGCATTGACCGTGGTGCCACAGACGGCGCACTGGCCCTTGAGAGCGGGCTTGCCATTCTTCATGGTGATTTTCTGGGCATCTTTCATCTCGGTCTTTTTCTTGCACTTGACGCAATAGTACAGATCGGCCATGATGTTGTACCTCCTTAGACATCCTTGTTAGTAAAAAGTAACTTCCTTCAAATCGGGATAGACGGCGCGCGCCAGGTATACTTCGTAGCCCTGTGCGCGTAATAGTTGCTGCGTGCGGGCGGCCTGGAACAGATCGGGAAAGGGCGCAAACAGCGTTGGGCCACTTCCAGAGAGCTGTACATACGAGGCTCCCGCTTGTAGCATATCCGCTTTTGCCTGGGCGACTGTCGGATAGCATTCCAGCACGCCGCGTTCCAGGTCATTATGCAGATCTTGTGGATGTAGTTCATCCATTGCTTGCAGTGCTCTACAGACGGCGCGGCTCCGAGAACCATCAGAGTAATCGTGAGCTGCCAGGCTACGGAAAACGGCAGCCGTAGAAACGCTAATAGCGGGCTTGACCAGCAGGAGCCAGCGCATTGACGCGGGCCAGTGCGCAGCGAGGGGCGTGACCCGTTCGCCGCGTCCTTCGCAAAGTGCCAATCCTCCGCTAAGAAAAAAAGGCACATCTGATCCAAGCGAAGCCGCTAGAGTGAGCATATCCATTGTTGATAATGGTAATTGCCACCACGCTTGTAATGCAAGCAGAACAGTAGCAGCATTGCTGCTTCCCCCACCCAACCCGGCAGTTATAGGGATGCGTTTGTGCAATTCGATAGTAAGACCCTGGGTGAGTGCCAAGCGTTGGCGTACTGCTTGCGCCGCCTGTACAGCCAGGTTATCGTCATTGTTGAGTTCGGCTTGCGAGCAGATCACGCGCACACTGTAGTCGTTGGTCGTGGTCAGGCAAAGCGTATCATAGAGATCAACTGTCTGCATCACAGTTGCTAGCTCATGATAGCCATCGGATCGTTTCCCTAGCACTTCGAGTGTCAGGTTAATCTTTGCGTACGATTGCACAAAACGTACGTTGCCCATAGTATAAGTGTGCTGTGCGTGGCTCATGCGTGCATTGTGCATAGAAATGGAAGACTTGTCAAGCTCAACCCCCATTATGTGACAAAAGTCGTGGTTTTAATTGTCCTTTTTGCCTACTAACCCCCTATTTATAACCGAAAGTGTGGGAATCCTTTTGCGAGATGCTAAAGATCAGCCGCTATGGTATACTGGGTCCGTAATATATGTATGAATGTATCGCTGTCGATTTTTGTATTTCTATTTGTGTCTGACGTTGGTAGGTGACATGGACATTGCTGTTGCTTATTTTCATCCATTCCATCATCCTGAAGTCGTAAAGCGGGATTTTGAGCAGATCCGCGCTCTGGGCGTTGGAAGCATTGTTTATGCAATTCATGAACAGGAGGAGCAACGCTGGTCGCGGGATCTCGAACGTGGTTTGCTGATGGCCCGCGAAGTGGGTTTGAAGGTGCATTTGAGCCTGGGCCGTTATGGAAACCTCTTCGCAGGCCCGACGCTAATGCCTAGCTGGTATACCTTTCGTCATCCTCAGTCGCGGGTGAAGGATCATCATGGACGCTCGCATGGTATTACCTGCTACAATCACACCGCCTTCCGTTCCTGGTTGTTTAACGAGATCGAGTACTATCTGTCCACCTATCCGATTAGTGGCATTCTGATCGATGAGCCTCGCGGCCCGGATATCACCTGTTATTGTTCGGTGTGCCGTGCCCTTTGTCCCGATATTAATGATCTGAAGCATTTTCGCCGCCGATCAATGGTGCATTTTTTTGGCGAGCTGTTTGCCTGTGTCAAGCAGGTTGCCCAGGAGGCCAGGACAACCGTTGTCCTTTTGCCCCAGAACCTGGGGCTGGCTGAGGAATTTGCCGCCTTGCCTCACCTGGATACTATCGGGTGCCACCTGTTCTGGCAGCTGCTCAATGAGGATATTGAGAAGGTCGAGCAGTGGGGACAGATAGTCGTTGATGCGGCTCACAGGTATGAGAAGCGTAGTCAGCTCTGGCTCCAAAACTTTTGTCTGGATGGAGAAGGAGAGCGGACGTTGGAGCCAACCTTTAACTCCTTGTTGCAGGCCATGCCGGATGAGATTGCTTGCTATTATTATTGGCGCAATAACGAAGATCCTGAGCAGGTATGGCAAACGACGCGCAGATTGTTGCGCCGCATCCCGCGCCGCCAGTTGTACTGGCACTCTACGCTGCCACAACTGCCGGTAACTGGTCCGCTGGTCATGCCTGACGACGAGGAACAACCGAGCGAAAAGCAAAACGCCGCACAATAACCATTGTGCGGCATCACTCGTTTGCGGTCTGTTAAAGCACTATTTGGGGATAGATGGTGTATCTTTGTCTTCCTGGAAAACCTTCTCCAGTAGCTCTCGCAGATTCTTGACATCCTGGCGGGTTTTTTCCTCGGTAGCGTTCGCTGTCAGGATCACGGCCTGGACGCCCAGCGTGTTGAGGGTATAGGCGCTGGCCTCGTCAATGTCGCTGGCGGCATAAACGAAGGCGGGGAAGCGTACGGCCTCACGCACGGCTCGATACTGCAACACTTCTTCGATGCTCAGCGAACCGGACTCGTCGCTCAGCTCAAAATCTAATAGGATCGCCGCGATGCCCTCGAACGCGGTCAGGTTGCGAATAAAAATTGGATAGTTATCTCCAGTGCGGATGGGGATGGTCACGACCTTCTCCACATCCTTCGTTTCCATCGCAAGCAGACGGGCCGGAGCATTAAAGGGCAAAATGACATAGAGGATGCCGAGATCTTTCAGATTATTCAGGCGCTCGCGGTCTAGATTATCCCAACCTCCAGTGAGATGTAAACCCGCCACCACCTGCTTATCGGTGGCTTTGGCGGAATCGATCTCCTTCTTTATTGTCTCAAGCACTGCGTCATCCTGGCCGTTCCAGGTGAAAAGCAGACCATCCGCGCCTGCCTTCAGCACAGATTCCGCGCCTCCCGCGCTCACCTGGGGAAATTCGACGACCAGCGCGGCTGCATGGGCTTTAGAACTGGCGCGATTTTTGCCCAGGAAGCCCATACTGCCGCCACTCTGCGTTCGGCGTGCTTGCGTAAACAAGTCTTGCAGCTTAGCCATATCCTGCTGTCTCTCCTTATCGTGGCATGAGTCCCGCTGATCGGCTCATGCTGTACAATCTGTCGTTGTGTATAGGGCATAAGTAGTGTAGCTTATTATAGCACTTTTGGGAAAGAAAGGCGGATTGAGTTTGAGCAATTTTTATCCCTTGATCCTATATCCTTGCTCCTTTTGCATGCATCAATTATAATGTGCCCAACCCACCAAATATAGGTTGATGTTACGTTTGTATTTTGTTGTTGGAAGTGTATTATGTTGCAAGAAGCAATCAATGTTTATATTGCCTCGCTCTCAATGAAAGAAGATGAACGTGGCAATCGAAATACTATTATGGCCTATCGTAATGATCTGAATCAGCTTTGCGGCTATCTGGTATCGCGGGGGATAGAGAGCTGGTGTTGCGCTAAACGGGAGCATGTGGCGCAATATTTGCTGGAGATGCGTGAAGAGCACTCTTACCGACCGACAACCATCGCGCGCAAGCTTGCTGCCTTCAAATCCTTTTTTCGTTATCTGCGCCATACAGATACTATCGCGTGTGATCCAATAGAGACTTTAGAGTCTCCTCGTATAGCAAGAGATCTGCCTCAAGTATTGAACGCCGAACAGATTAATAGTCTTTTTGCCCAGGTGGATCAAGAGACTCCTGCTGGTAAGCGCGATTTGGCAATGCTGCATATGCTGTATGCCACCGGAATGCGGGCCTCGGAACTGGTTTCGTTGAACCTGGAAGACTTCGAGCCAGAGCGAGCGGTCGTGATCTGTCCCGGAAAGAATGAAAGGACGGGAAGCTCACGAGAACTTCCTTTGCCTACCGTCGTTGTGGAAGCGACACAGCGTTACCTGGAGCAGGCGCGCCCGTACTTATCACGCAACGCCGCAACGCCATCTCTTTTTCTCAATCATCACGGCGATAGGCTGACTCGTCAGGGCTTCTGGCTGATTATCAAAGGGTATGCGCGACAGGCGGACATTATGGATATCACGCCACATATGTTACGTCACTCTTTTGCCATTGTGATGCTCAAGGAAGGCATGGAACTACGTGCTGTGCAGGCGTTGTTAGGTCACGCTCATATCTCCACAACGCAGGTGTATAGCCAGCTTGTCACGTCGCTAGCAAACAAATAGCAGGCCGTTCGTTAAGCAAGAGAAGGCAGATATGCTATCCTGTATATAGTAATACATATGGGAGGGTGTCTTATGCTCTACGATCAAGCTCACGAGGCGGTGGCAGCAATTCAAAAGCATACTGACCTGAAGCCTGTGGTAGCTATCATACTCGGTTCTGGTCTGGGTGATCTGGCGACGCAGGTAGAAAAGGCTGTCGCGTTGCCCTATGAGGAAATTCCCCACTTTGCGCGCTCAACCGTGGTTGGCCATGTTGGACGCTTGCTTATTGGCACGTTGGAAGATGTCCCGGTCGTGGTGATGCAGGGGCGCTTTCATTTTTACGAAGGGTTTGCGCCCCAGGCGCTGGCCTTGCCCGTTCGCGTGATGCATTTGTTGGGGGCGCAAACCCTCATCGTGAGCAATGCGGCAGGCGGGGTCAATCCCGGCTACCGTCCGGGCGATTTTATGCTGATCCGTGACCATATCTATCTGCCTGGGATGGTGGGGATCAATCCACTAATCGGACCAAACGACGAACGCTTTGGTGAGCGTTTTCCGCCAATAGCCAACGCTTATGATGCCGGATTGCGTTTGCTTGCTCACGAGATAGCAAAGAAGGAGCAGACGATCACGTTACACGAAGGCGTTTATACAATGGTTGCCGGGCCAGGGTACGAGACTGCCGCGGAACTCACATTTCTGCGGGCGATTGGCACGGATGCCGTAGGCATGTCAACTGTGCCGGAGGTAGTGGTGGCGCGGCATATGAGGATGCGGGTGCTGGGTGTGAGCTTGATTACCAATGCTGCCACGGGAGCCGAGACGGAGGAGGTCAAGCATGTCGATGTATTGGCGACAGCAGACGCGGCCCGTCTCAGATTCGCGACCCTCATCCGAGGAATTGTGCGAGAGCTAGCGTAATCTTCATCTGGCATCCGTGGGAATTCCGCTTGAGCGCCTGACCCGATTAATGGGATTGAAACAAACATTAATGGGCTTGAGACGCCTTAATTGTCACGTTAACCCAGGTCCAGTTAAAATATCTGCCAGAGGACCAGTCGGTCAGCACGATCAGGTCATAGTTGCCAGCAGGAACAGTTGGCGCAAGGGTATAGTTCCAGGAGCCATGTCCCTGCGCGTCGCATTGCTGGACTTGCGGCGTGGTCTGATCAAATTGTAACCCTGGCACTTCCGCGAAATCGGTGTTCTGGATCGTTCCGGTCAGTGGTGCTGTCAGATCGCCCCGCTTCAATCTGGCATCATCTTTAGGGAAGAGCAGAATCTGGCCATCGGGTACGCGCGGGACAAGCCAGAGCTTACAGAGAATGCCAGGGGCCTGAACAGGTTTATTGTTCGGGCTACAGGTACCGGCTGATTTGTCCTTCACTTGAGTTGATAATGTATAATTTGTCGTCCCATCAGCCACCTGTGCGGCAGTGGTGAAAACTGAGCTTGTCTTTTCTATTTCGGGGCAGCCTAGCGGCACCGCTTGAATGGCGGGTGGCTGAGTCGGCGTTGGACTCTGGACCAGGCGCGTGGGACCGTTCTGTTTTGACGCAGTTACTCGCGGGCTTGCAGGATGTGCGAACGCGCCTACTGCAAATCCTATCAGCAGCCCGGAAAGCGCAAACATCAAGATCGCAATGATAAGAATCGCCTGTGGAGCTGTACTTCCCCCTGTACCTCTATGATCTGGCTGAGGTCTCGATGCAACCTGTTGCATGCTGTATTGTCGCTTTCTTTTGGCTAATACATCACGTTTTCTTTCATCATATCATGCTATCGGCAAATTGCTGCTGAAATTGCTTTGCAATAGCCCATTACTACTTTGATAGGGAGATTGTTCGCTGGCTCTCTATGTGACGATGTTTCTATGGTAGAATAAGAGCAGGAAAGAAAAATGGCAGCAAACTTGCCGAAAGGGGTCTGTTATGGGCTTTCATCTTG
>DASTZT010000342.1:0-5447 GCA_035764225.1 Ktedonobacteraceae bacterium | reverse complement strand
CATGCCTCACTTTGACCAGAATCGTTACCAGATGGCAATGGAAGCGGCGGTTGTTGGTATGTATGATTGGGATATCACACACAATCGGCATTTCTGGAGTAACGAATGTAAAGCACTCCTGGGTCTCGCCCCTGACACTCAGGAGGATTTTGCCTATTACCGTTCTACGATCCATCCAGAGGACAGAGAGCGGGTCTTCTCTCTTTTCGCCGAGCACTATCGTACGAAAACACCACACGAGATCGAGTATCGCATTCTCTGGCCAGATGGCAGCCTCCACTGGCTTGTCGATCAAGGCAGATTCCTCTATGACCAGCAAGGCAACGCGCTTCATCTCACCGGGATCACCAGGGAAATCACTACACTCAAGCACGCTGAGGAAGCACGTTCTCAAGCGAACGAGCAGCTACAACAGCATCAGGCCTTTTTGCAGACGATCCTCCAACAGATGCCTTCTGGCATGATCATCGCGCAAGCGCCTTCGGGCAAGATTCTCTCCTATAACGAAGAAGCCCTCTGCTTGCTAGGGCCAGGACCTCTGAAGTATGAAACATACGAGGAGTATGCGCACGCCGGGGCACTGTACCCGGATGGAACAGCTTATCGGTCGGAAGAGTATCCCCTGGCGCGAGCCATTCTCTTTGGGGAAACGGTCAAGCACGAAGTGATGCTCCACCGACGCGCCAATGGGCATCTGCTTCCTCTTTCGGCAAACGCAACCCCGATTGCTGATTCTCAGGGCCAGACCCTGGCAGGGGTGATGACCTTGCAGGATATTTCCGAGCAGTATGAGTTAGAACGACAAAAAGACGCGTTTTTTCGCCAAATCGGTCATGAACTGCGCACCCCGTTGACGGCTCTGAAAGGAAATTTGCAACTCACCGAGCGACATCTGCAGCGGTGGCTGGCAGCTCACGAGGCCTCGCTCGCGGAGGAAGAGCAGCTCTTGCTGCAACGGCTCAGACGATGGAACGACCGAGCTTTACGTCAGGCCAATGTCGAGAGTTCTCTGGTTGAGAATCTCCTGGACGCCAGCGCCCTTCAGACTGCCGGGTTGCAGGTGTCGTTAGAACCGCGCAACCTGGTGCATATCGTGAGCGATGCCATCGATGACCTGCAAACGATCATGCCACCACGCACGCTTTTCTGCGAAGCCTGTGAGCACTCCGACATTCCCGTCCTGGTCGATGAAGTCCGCATCGGACAGGTCATCACGCAGTATGTGAAGAATGCACTCCACGCCGCGGCTGAACGACCTCCCATCTTGATTGGTATCTCCCTGGAGGAGAATTCAGCGCGCGTGTGGGTCAAAGATGCTGGCCCTGGTCTTTCTTCAGAGCAACAGCTCTCCATCTGGAAGCTGTTTCGCCCTGCCTCTGACCTCCCAGGCTCCCAATGTCCAGACAGCAGTGGCGTGGGCCTCGGTCTCTATCTGTGCCAAGAACTGATCCGACTACACAGGGGACAGATAGGAATTGAAAGCATCCCTGGCGAGGGTTCAACGTTCTGGTTTACCCTGCCCCTGAGGGATGTGTCCCTTTCGCCCATATCGTAACGGCTAAAGAACACATCCCTTTTCGCATGTTTCCCACTACTCATCGTCCTGAGACCGATCTAAGCACGGTTACGCATTCCAATCAATCTCCCCCTGGTAAAAGAAGATGCTCTCAATATTTTGGAACATGGCTGGATCTAACACCCCATTTTTGAGCAATGCTTGCGGTACCTTCGTAAGATCAACGCTGATCGTCCAATCGCCCACAAACTGATCCGGCGAGAGATTGACAGGTAATGTGGCGATATTGCTGTTGAAGGTAACAGGCATCGCATTCCCATTGCCTATTTGCACGCTCAGAAATGTTGCCTCAGATGGAATAGTCCCATCGGGAACGTCAAGTTTCCAGTAGACGTTCAGCAAATTGACGTTCATCAGATGCGGCGGGATGATCTGATTAGAGATGCTCACCTTCAATTGCTGGCTTGTCTGGCTCGTCTGGGTAGACAAGAAGCTATGCCACGCACCCGGAAAACCTTGCTTGAGGCTCAGGTAGTAAGCGCCCTCGTAAACTTTTAATGTCTCCTGCACCTGCTGAGTAAAAGGGCCGTCTCCCGCATCAAGCGCGGTATAACTCAGATGAATGACGACATCCGATAAGCTCTCGAAGTCAATCCTGTTGGTGGCTTTGGGCAGACGCAGCTCCCAGGTGGAGACGGCTCCCGTACCCTCAAAGGGAAGGTACCGTTCATCTCTAAAGTTCAGTTCAAACATACCGTTATCGTTTACCCCTCGCGAAAGGGCGATTTTCTGATTGCGCCGCCAGCCACTTCGCAGCGTCGATGCATCCGGCAGGGTTCCCTGCCCGGTGAGCAGGTAGGTCACGGCATTCTGGTCGGCCTGGACGAGTACCCGGTCGGACAGTTGCGTGAGGGTCGCCTTGATGTTCTGATAGGGACCGACGACCGCCGGAATGGAAAGATCAATGGTTTTGATCTGGCGACAATAGTGGCCGGGGAAATCATAGTCAAAGAGCTTTTCGCTCAATTGAAACTGACATTTCCCGGTATTTTTCAAGTCGAGGAACGCTTTCGGATCGAGCTGGAGCAGGGAGATCGTCTTCTCGATTTCCAGGCGGCGGCTGTTGCCATCAAGATACGCCTTTTCTAGCTGGTTTAACCCGAACAGTAATCCCTCTCCAGCTAACAGACCTTGCCTCATACTGTCCCAATAATCAAAACGGATGTAGCTATCATCGCTATTGAGTTCATACTGGTAGGCCTTTTGCACAGCCAATGCTCTATCAAGGGCGAGCTTGAAAGCCTGGAAGTACAGGGCGGAGACACGATTAATCATCCATTGATACAGGTCTTGATTGGAAAATTTTCTCTGCAAGAAATCTTCGACTTCATTGGCCTGCTCAATGCTCTTCTGCTGCGTGGCAAGTTCTGATGTGGCAATAGCCGCCGTGATCTGAGCCGCCGCAATCTGCTGATTCAGGGTGGCAACATCATCCTGCGCCATTTGCAGTTGTTGCTGCCATTCTTGCGTGCGGCGCTCATATTGCCCCATCGTCGTGGCTAAAGAAGCGCCCTGATTAAGAATCGCGCCAAGTCCGTCAAAGGTGGATGCCGCCGTTGTCAGCGCCCATCCGGGTGACATGCCCCCATCGGCTAAACCGAAGATGGTGGGTAAAAGGAACAATACTGAACTGACGGCATTCAGTCCAACCGCAAGCGATTGAAATGGTAATGCAGCAATCATCAGATTCTGGCCGTCTTGCTCATGCGTGGAGAGGCCGCCGTTGAGCAAGTTTTGATAATAGTCCACGCGATGCTGAGCCGTTGTCAGGCTCTTGTTCAGCGATTCCAGGGTGGCATTCGCTTCATCAATTTGCTGCTGCCTCGTCGTTTGGAGCAATTGCGCGATAGTCGCTTCCTGAGTGGCTCTCAGCACAGAGAGTTGTTCCGCGTCTTTCTTCTCTAAAGCACTTAACAGGGTTGATCCGAGTTCTATAAGCGCCGAGGTGATGTTTTTCGCCCGATCAAGCAAGTAGTCGAAGCGGTACTGCGGCAACTCAGCCGTCAATCCGGCTACCACACTGATCGGCACATTGCCAGCTGCTGCACGCACGAGGTCAGCGGGATTCAGCGGTGGCTCAAAGAGGGCCAGTTGCCTGACTATTCCTGCGATGTTCTGACAATGACGAATCTTATAGAGCCGATCCTCGACCCGATCCCAGTAAGCAATAAACTGGTCGTTCTCGCTGACACAAAAGTAGGCATGAATGGCATTAAAAGGCGGGTTGACGGTGGTGGTGCTATTATTGCTCACCTGCTGCTCCAACTCAATGAGGAACTGGGGAATACTTCCGCCATTATAGTAGGTTTTGATGTCCGCGAATGTTTGGGGAGCAGGAACGGGACAGGAACCGACGCTCTGCGGACGCGGCCCCAGCAAGTCATACGCCAGGAGATAGATCAGGGTAGCCTGAGTGATCGACTCCCAGGTATCCTGGGTAAAGAGGGCATCCCCCCAATTCAGCAGGTTATCAATATATTTCATCACCACCGCTTTTTGATACGCGCCGATGCGTAGCTGGGCGATGGCATCGGGGTCGAAAGGATCGTTATTGTAGGCGCTAATGGCCTGGTTGTCCTGAAGCAGATCTTGCAGTTTTTGCAGTGTGTTGCCCCGAAATGGCAGGTAACGCCAGAAGCGATCCTCTGGTTGTCCCTGGCTATTTTCTGGCCGTTGCGTTGGATTAAAGATGTAGTGATACCAACTCTGCGCCTGGGCAAACTGCTGGTTGGTACTGAGCATATTGGCGACGAGGAAGGGAATATGGAAAAAGATTTCCTGGAAGTACAATCCATAAGGACCGCTAAAATCCAATGTGCTCTTTGCCGGTGGCAGCACCGCACTCGATGGCAAAAACCGTGAGAAGTCCGGCTCCGGTGTCATTTGCGAGTCCAATGTTAATAACTCATCGATGCCTCCGATCAAGACCTTCTGGCTTAATTGCCGAATGGTGCTGGTAGTCAATCTGGTGAAGGCAAACCTGGGATTGGTCAGAGCTGTGCTGGAGGCGTCGGCATAGGCTAGCTCTAGCGCATCGCGTCCAACGTTTTGCACAATCAGGCTATCGCTAATGGGCTTGAGGGCGTCTGATTGCGGAATGACCAGAAAGGCTTCGTCGCCATTATCGAAGGTTGACCAATCCGCCTGATTCTTGACCGTCTGGGCACAGGCATTTTGTTTGGAGACGCTTTTCAACAGAGGATTTGCGCCCGGCATGAGCAGCAGAATTTGCTCAGCACTGAGGGCCACATTCCAGATGTGCAAATCAGCAACTTTGCCATCGTAGTTGGTGGTCAGACCACGATCAGCGCCCAGCACAAACAGCGTCGCGGCAGGCAGCAACTTCGTTTTGCCCGTCTCAGCGTGCAAAAGTTGCCCGTTGAGATAGATTTTCATCTCGCCCAGAGCTGCATTTTTGGTAAAAGTCCAATATGACCATTTCCCTTTATAATCCTGCGCATTCACTGGCATAGCCACTCTATCGTAATTGCCGCTATCATCGCTGCCACAGTCAAAGTAAACGCTGCCATCCACCCAGGGAAGATGGATATTAAAAATGCGCTGATTGGTGGCTCCGCCAGCAGCTTCCATGATCGCTTCCATCTTTGGCAACGAAGGGCCACCGAAAGCCCAGAAGCTTACCGTAATCTCTGAGCCAGTGGGCAGGCTGGTTGGCGGCAAGCTCACGTAGTTACCCTGCGCCCCAAACTGTAAGACGGAGCGGGTAGCATTTCCAGGGAAATCCGTCACCGCTGGCCAGTTGGCGGTCCCGATAATCAGACCGTTATTGCTGCCAGCTCGATCATCAATAGTTGTACCTGATCCCTCATCTAACGGCCAGTAGTCCATTAGATGATTCAGCAAGGAACGG
>DASTZT010000341.1:0-8116 GCA_035764225.1 Ktedonobacteraceae bacterium | reverse complement strand
TCTGGGCAATATCGCCAAGATGAGGAATCGTCGTGGGCGTTGTGGCGTGACCGGCAGTAAAGATCTTGACGCCCGTAATCAGCTTTTTATCAATCTTTTTCAGTTCGTCGATATCTTCAACGGCAGTCCCCATATTGATGGCAAAATCGGTGTAAGCTCTGCCGTGATAGCGTGCGATTTGCTCCTCTACCCGCGCGACGGTGGTTGTCGGCGGCCTGACGTTGGGCATATCAAAGACGGTGGTATAGCCTCCGGCCAGGTCTGCTCGCGTGCCGTGCGGAATATCCTCCTTATGCTCAAGCCCCGGCTCACGAAAATGTCCGTGAACCTCAATCAAGCCAGGAAGAATATAATTCTCACGGCAATCAATCACCTCCGTCATATCGTGCGGAAAATTTTCTTCTATCCGGGCGATTTTGCCATCGGCAATATGCAGTGTTCCCTTGATGATGCGATCCGGCAAAACAATGGACCCGATAAGCGTTGCAGACATGTTAAACGTTCCTACCCTGGCTTAATCTTTGACAGGCTCGGTTACCCTGATGACAAGGTTCCCATTGCTATCTTTACGGATACGAATATTCTTCTCCCATGCCTGATCCATCTTTGGATAGTCCGCTCTATAATGCGCTCCCCGGCTCTCTTTGCGCTCCAGAGCTGCCAGTATGATGACTTCCGCAGTTTTGAGCATATCCTGGATTTCCAGGCACGATTGTACTTGCTGATTATCTACCGCAACGAGATTTTGAGCTTCAACCTGTAGCTGTTTTATCTCTCGCAGAGCTTTTTCCAGATGCCCGGCATCTCTGATAATGCCCACGTCCTCCCACATCACGGCCTTGATGCGTCGCAGCATTTCCGGCGGCGTTGGCCCGTTTTTGCGTTGACGAAAAGCCTCGATATGCTGCACCTCTGCATTAATAATGTGCGGCTCGATCTGTGCTGGCTGGTGCTGCTTGACATACTCGGATGTACGAATACCAGCGCGTCGCCCGAAGACCTGCCCTTCCGCTAGCGAGTTACCACCGAGGCGATTGGCTCCGTGAACGCTGGTCGTGACTTCACCAACGGCGAAAAGGCCCCTGACATTCGTCTCGCCCCATTCGTTAATTACATAACCACCCATCATATGATGCATCGACGGAGTAATCTCCATCATCTGCTTGCGGATATCGATCCCCACTTCCATATGGGCCGCGAAAACGTCAGGAACCAGCTTTTCCGCCTTGCCCTCTTCCCAGTGCGTCACGTCCAGATAGACCGCGCCATGCTCCGTTCCTCGCCCTTCCGCAATTTCCTGATAGATTGCTCGCGTCACCTCGTCACGTCCGGCAAGCTCAAGGCGCTGAGGCTGGTACTTCTGCATAAACCGCTCGCCTTCTTTATTTTTGAGGATGCCGCCGTTGCCACGCACTTTCTCAGTTACCAGCGTGCCACGCTTCTCAGGTGGATACGCCATGCCTGTGGGATGAAATTGCACCATCTCCATATCGATCAGTTCGGCTCCCACATCAAGCGCCCAGGCGTAGCCCTCGCCCGTATTACTTGGGGCATTGGTGTTGATTTTATACATATTGCCACCGCCCCCCGTAGCCACAATCGTTGCTTTTGCCTGCACGACTTTGTAGGCTCCGGTGCGATTATCGATCAGGAAAGCGCCAACGACGCTATCACCTTGCTTGAGCAGACGCGCAACATAATGATTTTCCAGAAAAGGAATGTGTAGCCGCTCAACTTCTGCCAGCAGCCCCTGCATCATTTCGCGCCCGGTGTAGTCGCCAGCGCACAAATTCAGGGGGGCGGATTGCTTCCCACCTGCCCAGGTAAAATAGGAACCATCGGGCAAGCGGTCAAATTTCACCCCATACAGCTCCAGATCATGGATGCGATCAGGCATTTCCTCGGCAAAGATCCTGGCAAGTTTATAGTTATTGATATACCAGCCGCCGTTGATGGTGTCTTCAAAATGCATTTGTGGCGTCGCCGGGGCTTTCATCGCCACGTTGAGTCCCCCCATTGCCCAGCCGGTATGCGCGTCCTTCAAGAACTCTTTAGCCACCAGCAAAACTTTTGCCCCACGCCCCGTTGCTTCAATTGCTGCTCTCAGGCCCGATCCGCCCGAACCTATGATTAAGATATCCGTTTCTATGATCTCAACACCTGAATGTGTTGACATGTTAAAGCTCCTTTACTAGCATATGTTGTCGCTCTAAAAACCCCTTCCTCCCTTTTCGTACCGACTCGCTTCAGCGCGTCCGATTTATCGCCTGTCCTCCCCTGAATTGTGCCATCCCCCCGCAGGGCAAGCGCAAGGCCCCCACCCAGCCCAATCCCGGCCCCTTGCCCCTACCGTTGGTTTTCTCCGCCCTCCGGTTGGGCAAGCGCGAGGCCCTACGAATATTCGCTCCATGCTTTTATGGGGAGCGTTTCCAGGTTCTTTTCCGTAATTGCCTTAGTAAACAGTCGCGCCTGCTTGATTTTGGTGAAGAGAGGCACGTTATGGTCTACTGCGTAGCGCCGCATGGCGTAATCGTCATCAACTTCCTTGTTAATAAACTGGTCAACGATATTGATGGCCAGATCGATTTTGTTATCGCGGAAGTAGGTCAGGACGTTGGGGGTTCGCTGCTCGTGTATTTTGTAAAGCATTGTGGCCTCAATGCCGTGAGCCTGGAAGAACGCGCATGTTTTGGCGGTGGCATAAAGCGGGATGCCTAACTTGCTTAGCAGTCTGGCGCTTTCCAGGAATTTCTCCTTTTTCTCCTGTCCGCCCAGGCTGATAAAAATGCCCTTTTCAGGGATGTGACCGCCCGTTGCCAGAATGGCTTTCAGATAGGCTTCTTCCACATCATCGCCAAAACAGGCCACTTCTCCCGTCGAGGCCATCTCGACTCGCAACACAGGATCGGCTCCGGTGAGGCGCGAGAACGAGAATTGTGGCGCTTTTACGGCGGTAAATGACAGCTTTGGCATCTCTACCGGCTGGATATTTTCGGTAAAGAGCGCATCTACAAAGAGCGCCATGAAGTTAATGCCGGTCACTTTTGAGATGAAGGGGAAGGTACGCGAGGCTCTCAGGTTGACCTCAATCACATAGACCTGATTATCTTTGGCCAGAAATTGCATGTTGAAAGGCCCGGTAATATCGAGCGCCCTGGCAATCGCACGCCCAACGGCTTCTATTCTAGCTTGCGTTTCGGCATTGAGCGTTTGGGGAGGCAGCACAATCGTGGCATCGCCGGAATGTACGCCCGCATTCTCAATGTGCTCTGAGATGACGAAGGCTTTGATTGCGCCATGCTGCGCTACTGCGTCCAGCTCGATCTCCTTGACCTTCTCAAGAAATCTGGTCACGGTTACGGGATGCTCCGGCGAAACGGCTGCCGCTTCCCTGGTATATTGCTCTAGCTCCTCCTGCGTATTGCAGATATTCATGGCGCTGCCTGAGAGCACATAGGATGGCCTGACCAGCACAGGATAACCGACACGCTCGGCAAACTGGATCGCCTCAGCAATATTGACAAATTTGTCCCATGCTGGTTGGCGGATGTCCAACGTGTCCAGCAATTTAGAGAACTTGCTGCGATCTTCGGCCCGATCAATATTGGTCGCGTCCGTCCCCAGGATGCGTATCCCATAGTTTTGTAGAGCTTTGGCGCGATTATTCGGCGTCTGCCCCCCTACCGAGACAATGATCCCATAAGGAGACTCAAATTCGCAAATATCGGCAATCCGCTCAAACGTTAGCTCCTCAAAGTAGAGTCGATCCGATGTATCATAGTCTGTCGATACTGTCTCTGGATTGCAGTTTACCACGATAGAGCGTTTATGATATTTTTTGAGCGCATCCACAGTATTGACGCATGTCCAGTCAAATTCGACCGAGGAGCCGATGCGGTAGGGTCCAGATCCTAGAATAACCACGCCCTCGTCACGCAGAGGCCCGACATCGTGATGTTGCGCATTATAGGTCATATAGAGATAGTTGGTTTCCGATGGAAATTCGGCTGCCAGGGTGTCGATCTGAAAGATATAAGGCGGTATACCTAGCTTTTTACGCAATGACCGCACAGCCAGGCCCGTTTGGCCCGTCAACTGACCGATACGTTTATCGGAGACCCCCATTTGTTTCAAAGCGAGCAGAGCGGCGGCAGAGAGATCCTGGCTTTGCCTCAAACCTTCCTCACTGTCCACAATATGCTTGATTCGCTTTAAAAACCAGGGATCGATCCCCGTAATCCCTGCAATCTGCTCCACCGCCACTCCAGCTCGCATCGCCAGTGGGAGCGCAAACATCCGCTTGGGGGTAGGAGTATAGAGGTATTTGTCGGCGTTCTCTTCGCCGATAAATACTTTCTCAGACGTTGCCCCTTCAAAATCCAGGTCTAGCATACGAATGGCTTTTTGATAGGCTTCTTCAAAGGTGCGACCAATCCCCATCACCTCGCCGACCGATTTCATCCCTGTGCCAATCGTCTCATCCACCCCTTTGAACTTCTCAAGATCCCAGCGTGGGATCTTCACCACCACATAGTCCAGGCTGGGTTCAAAGCAAGCGCGTGTCACGCCCGTGACTCTGTTCGTCAGATCCGTCAGCCCATAGCCTAACGCCAGCTTGGCCGCCACATATGCTAGCGGATAGCCTGTTGCTTTACTGGCTAGAGCCGAACTACGTGAGAGACGAGCGTTGACTTCGATGACATAATAGGCGGAAGTCCTGGGATTAAGGGCAAACTGCACATTACACTCCCCCACAATGCCCAGGCTCCTGACGATGATAATTGCAGCCGTGCGCAACATGTGATATTCGTGGTTGGTGAGCGTCTGGCTGGGAGCAATTACGATTGACTCGCCGGTATGAATACCTAGCGGGTCCATATTCTCCATATTACAAACGGTAATACAGTTATCATAGCCATCGCGCACCACCTCGTACTCGACCTCTTTGAAGTGATGGAGATACTGCTCAACCAGCACCTGCGGGGCGAACGCCAGAGCGCCATTGACGATGGCTTCCAGCTCCCGCGCATTCTGAGCTATCCCCGATCCCTGTCCACCTAAGGCAAAACCCGCTCGCACCATTACCGGAAAGCCCAGCTCCTCCCCAATGCGCATCGCCTCTTCCAGGGTTTCCGCGCTCTTGCTCTGAGGAGTTGGAATATTGATAGCATGTAAGTGCTGCGCAAACTCCTGACGGTCTTCCGTGAGAATAATCGCGGAAATGGGGGTGCCTAAAATTCGCACCCCATATTTCTCCAGCACGCCTGCGCGGTAAAGCTCAATACCGCAGTTGAGGGCCGTCTGACCGCCAAAGGAGAGCAGAATGCCATCGGGCCTCTCTTTGGCGATAATTTTCTCCACGAAGAAAGCCGTCACAGGCAGAAAGTAGACCTGATCGGCCAGGAGCCTGGAGGTCTGGATAGTGGCAATATTTGGATTTACCAGGATCGTGGCAATGCCTTCTTCTCGCAATGCCTTGAGCGCCTGTGAACCGGAATAGTCAAACTCGCCCGATTGCCCGATTTTCAAGGCCCCGGCCCCCAATACCAGCACCTTCTGAATCTGGGCAGAGGCAAGCTCTGCCCCTACAACACGTAGCTGCTCCACGTTAACATCTCACCCTTTCGAGGAAATCCTTGCTATTGGGCACGTCGGGGAGGGAGCCAGCAGAGTGCTGACGGCATGCGCTGAGGAAATGATCGAAAAGCCACTCGGTATCCATCGGTCCAGGGGTTGCCTCAGGATGGAATTGCACCGAGAAGAAAGGCTTGCTGGTATGGCGCATCCCTTCATTGCTATCATCGTTGGCATTGACAAACCAGGGCACAAAATCGGGAGGCAGTTTCTCAACTGCGAAACCGTGATTCTGGGTCGTGATAAAGCAGCGTTTCGTCCCTTGCAGCAGACAAGGCTGATTCTGGCTTCTATGCCCAAATTTGAGCTTATACGTGTCTCCACCCGCCGCCAGCGCGAGCAACTGATGACCCAGACAAATACCCATCGTAGGAATATTGCGAGCCAGGGCCGTTTTGATCGTCTCAATCGTCTTTCCAGCCATCTTCGGATTGCCCGGTCCGTTGGAGATCAGAATGCCATCGAAGGTAAACTCGTTCTCTGGCGCGAAAAGATCCCAATCCCAGGGCACCGTCACTACGCACACATTACGCGCCACCAAACAGTGCTCAATATTACGTTTGGCCCCACAGTCGATCAGCACAATGGTCAGATCCCCTGTGCCGTTTTTCGTTACCTGCTTCGTCGAAACTTTCGCGACCAGATTATCCCCATCGGGATTGTAAAAAGGAATATCGGCATCGAATACAATTTTGCCGAGCATCGTTCCATGCCTGCGAATATGTTGGGTGAGTAAACGTGTATCCTTAATTTCCAGCGCTGGCACCTTTTGGAGCTTGAGCCATGTGTCCAGCTTCATCGTGCTTTGCGCATGGGAGGGGGTATCAATATAATGCGAAACGATCAGTCCGGCGACATGGATTTTATCGCTTTCCCACAGCGACGGTTCCGGCACTCCATAGTTCCCGACTATCGGATAGGTCATCGTGAGGATCTGGCCCGCGAAGGATGCATCGGTCAGAGCTTCTGGATAGCCAACCATGCCCGTACCAAAAACAACCTCTCCCGAAACCGCCTCCTCATAGCCAAAGGAGGTTCCCTCAAACACGGTGCCATCTTCTAATAGCAGCCTTGCGCGTCGTGGTACGCTCTGTTGTGAGAGTATATCACTACCTGGGCGCTCTTCAACAGATAAGCGATTTTGAGCTACAAAACGATTTTCAACAACGTTACGATCAATAGCAATGTTTTTCATGCCAATCCCTTTCAACGACATTCTCAATTATGCTTTTCCTAATACCAACGTTAGCAAGGCCATGCGTGTATACAGGCCATTCCTGATTTGGGAGCGCAGATAGACCGCTCGCTCATCCGCATCAATTGCCGGATCGACCGAGTCCACACGGGGAAGCGGGTCCATCAGGATCATATCTTTGCTGGCATATTCACGCAACAGCCGCGGCGTTGCAATAAATGTGTCTCTAGCAACTTGCTGGTACTCTTCAAGCGCGGTAAAACGTTCTTTCTGTATGCGCGTCCAGTACCAGAAATGGCAATCTCGCGGAATATCTTGCTCTTTATTTATTTCTACGATTTTCAGGCCTCTCCCGCTCAAAAAAACAAAATCATCTCTGCTCAGTTGAAGTCGCGGCAAAGAGAGGAGATAGACCGTATTATTGCCGAAGAGGGAGAGACCACGCAGCAGCGAATGCATTGTCCGACTGTTTAGCGGATCGCCAACCAGCAAGCCTGTCAGATTATCCAGGCGACCAAAGCGCTCATAAAGTGTATAGAGATCGAGCAGCGTCTGCGTTGGATGCTCGTTATTGCCATCGCCGGCGTTAATCAGGGGGATCAGTTCAGCGGCATCCGCCGCTTTTTTCGCGGCACCGGAGATGCGATGACGCAATACAAGCGCATCAGAATACGCTTCTAGCACCCGAATAGTATCTTCAAAGGATTCCCCTTTATAAACAGATGCGGTCGTCTCTGGATTCTGCATCTCAATCGTCTGCCCACCAAGCCTCTTCACCGCCGCCGCAAACGAACTGAAGGTACGGCTAGAAGGTTCAAAAAAAAGCAGCGATATGATATGGCCTGCCAGCAGTTGTGAAGGCTCTTTGTTGATTGCTATCCGCTTCATTTTATGCGTTACGTCAAACAGCGTGAGAAGATCTTCAATGGAAAACTGGTCCAGAGAAATGATATCCTTCCCTGCGAAGTCACCGTCGATCTTTCCCAACGAATTATGCGATGATGTCAACTGGTTCATGGAGCCTCCCAAATTGAGCAGCAGCAAGCGGCTGTTGCTCAACGCGTCGCTAAAGCGATCACATCCTGTAAAACTGCTAAAATAAACCATCAATGACAGCCGGTTGATAGGTCATCCTTTTCTTCTCCCCTACCTGACAAATGAGGCGGGAGATATATGTCAGGCATGGAAAAGCCTCCAGCTCAACACCAACCTCAGCCGACAGTGAGGACAGACCCAACATGGCAAAAAAAAATTCCTCACCCCTGAATCAACGGGAGTGAGGAAGAA
>DASTZT010000340.1:0-4203 GCA_035764225.1 Ktedonobacteraceae bacterium | reverse complement strand
GCATTGTTAGCATCGCTGTTGGAAACGCTAGCAACAGGACTGGAGATTACTGGCGGCAACGTCGCCAGCGATGATGTTCCGGCGTCTGCTGTTTGTGGCACACAATTAGCTTTATCTCCCAGCGCAAACATTTTGGAAATTACGGGTATAATCAAGTTACAATTGGGAGCAAGGTTAGAAGTGTTTGGTATGGAATGTGAATATGGCGTGCTCAAAATGACGCGATCAATTTTGTTTGGGTCAAGTGTGCGGGCAAAGTTCATGAGTTTGAGAATATCAGGCAACTGCATATCCGTTTTCACATGTCCATTGAGATCTTGAGCCAGTTCCGGCAGCTTGTCAATGATGCTCGGCGTTGCTAGTTTTGTCTTCAACTGAGACAGGATCTGCTGCTGGCGAGCCGAACGGCCAAAGTCTCCGACGAGGTCTGAGTGGCGTGTACGCACATATTCAAGAGCTTGTGGCCCATTCATATGCTGAGGACCGGGGGCAATGTATAGCCGCTTATAAGCGTAGGCATTGTTATACTGGTTGTTTACGTCATCAGGATAGACATCGTCTACCATAGGGTGAATAGCATCGATATCGACGCCACCAGCAGTGTCGATCACCTTTACAAAACCGTCAAGACCTACCCAGGCGTAATAGTCGATAGGAATGCCAAAATTTTCCTGCACGGTTTCGATGCTTAAACCTGCCGCGTTCGAAAACGGCGTTGGCCCTTTATGAACATAGGCCCAGCCCAGGGCAAAGGCTGCATCAAGCTTGTTTGGAGCAGAGCCGGGGATGTTTACCTGCAAGTCACGCGGAATCGAGAGCATGCCCACGTATTTTGTCTGTGGGTCAATAGTGACGATGATGTCCGTTTGGGCCAGGGGCGCGGCGTTTTTGCCGTCGGTATCGCTGCCGAGCAGCAAGATATTGATGCGTTTCCCGCTCAAAATATCGGTATTGGCGGCGACGTTCTGCGTTGTGGTATTGCCCTCTTTGTTAAAGCGTACTACCTGCTGACCCGTAATATTGCTGACCGAGCTGGCAAAGTTGGTTTGATAGTACCAGGCTCCAGCGCCGCCAGTGGCAATCAGCACAAGCAATACAGCAGCGACTATACGGGCCCAGATCGGGAAGCGCCGTTTTTTGCGCGTTTTGATGTAAGCAGGAGGCTGCATCGTAGGCGGTGGCATCATCGCTGCCTGATTATTCAACCTACCAATGCCGCTGGCGCTCAGGTCGCCTGTAATGAAGGGTCTGGCATTAGGCATACCAGGCGCGTTCAGGTTGCCGGTTGGATTGGGATAGCTGAGATTGTTTGGATAGGCTGCGCCGTTTTGCCAGCTTGCAGGCCCCATTGGTCCAGGTTGCCCGTAAGCAGGAGGCTGTTGGACAGGAGAGAATGTTCCTGCTTGCGATCCTGAGAAGGGATAAGCAGCCGGGCCGACCTGAGAAGGTGGCATTTGCACAGGGGCATATCCCTGGTTATTGCCACGATTAAGAGGGCTGGTAGAGGGCCTGTAACCGCCAGGTTGTGGACTGGAAGGGCCGTATGACGGTCGCGGCGAGACAGGGGTTTCCTCTGTCTGCGGAAACTGCACATTATTAGATTTCCAGTTCGACAAAAGCCCTTTTCCCATAGCTTTGGGTGGATAGGGAGTTGTGGATGACGGCGCTGCCGGAATATGCTGCGTGGGGAGTTCGTCTAGTTGTCCTTCTGTCGGCGACCATTCATTTGACTCTGTTGCCTGCATAGGAGGTCTGTTTCCCTGACCAGGTTGTATTCGTACAAATTGATTTTTCACCGTAGCTTTACCTGCTTCCTACAACTCTCTGATCATTTTTTAAGAACCGAGTGCTTGCTTCTTGCGTTATTGCCCACTCCTATCCACGCGGCTAAGGATCTTCAATTCCCTTCTGACCATTGACCAACAAAGATATAAAAAAGATGCGTTTGCTTAAGTATAACGTATGGTTCAGTCAATCTTCACGACTGCCTCGGTTCTGCTGTTGCCGATAGGATATATGGCATATGATCGAGATGACTTTTAACTATTCCTTAGCTCTCTCTCAGGTTATCCACTAACTACAACGTGCTACTGTTGAACAAGGGCACAAAACACCCTTTTGGGGGATAGTATCTTGTTGCTTTAAATTGTTTTAAAGCGTCTCTTGAGGGGGCGGAAAGGGCAACGTGTGCATGGCAATCATTACTGAAAACTTTTTGTCAAATTTAGATGTGTGGTGCATGCGCCGAAAACTACATACTCAGGGAACGTGATCATCTTGTTCCCTGAGTATGTCCCTCTGTTTAATCACTCGACAGCCCACGCTTTACCATCCGGCCCGGCGGTGAGCACCTGGACACCTTTTTTGGTGATGGCAAGCGTATGCTCGAAATGGGCGCTGGGCTGGCCGTCCTGCGTGGCGATGGTCCAATGATCGGAAAGGACTTTGACCTTCTTTGATCCCATATTGACCATTGGCTCAACGGCAATGACGAGGCCCGGCTTCAGTTCGAAATCGCCCATTGTTTCAAATTGACGGGAAAGATAGTTGGGAACCTGCAAGCCTTCCCACATTTCGCGCCCAATGCTGTGCCCCACCAGCCCCTCAACAACGGAAAAGCCAGCATCTCTGACGTATTGCTCCATCTCTTTGGCAACCTGGCTCCAGAGCTTGGAACGAGGGATGAGTTCGATGGCTAGCCTTAATGTGCCCTCGGTAATATCTAAGAGGCGTTGCACTTTGGGAGTGATTTTTCCTACTGCGTGCGTTACTGCTGCGTCCCCGCACCACCCGTTGAACCGGACGCCAATGTCAACACTGACGATATCCCCTTCTCGCAGACTGCGAGGGCCAGGGATGCCATGCACTAGCTGATCGTTGACAGAAATACAGGCAGAAGCGGGAAAAGGTACTTTGCCGGGAACGCCTTTGAAGAGGGGAATGGCGTGATGCTCTGTAATATAGTTTTCTACGGCTGCATCTATCTCAGCAGTAGTTACCCCCGGTTTCACCAGTTCTGCTGCCGCTTGATGCGCTCCCCAGACGAGCAAGCCCGCCTCTCTCATCTGGGCGATTTCTTTGTCTGTTTTTAGATGCTGTTTCATAATTTATTCCTTTATTTCAATCCGATCCTTATTAGTCTGTTCCATGAATCCTATTGTTATTCAAATTTGAATACTTGTCAAGTTGCTTAGCCCGAATTAGCTGCTCTGCTGAGAGCGCACTATGGTAAGTCGCCTCGCTCGATCTTGTGAAGAATCTCCTCGATCCAGCGCAGCTCGGTCTCGATATGCGCTTGCACCAGGCGCATACCTTCGGCGATATGGCGCGGCTGCCCCTGGTTATTTGGTGAAGGCGTGATGTGCTGAAGCGTTGCTCTGGAGGCGCAGAGCTGAGCGGCGCGGTGGTGGAGGGCATCCTGCAATTCCGTTGACGAAAGCTTATCCATGAAGGTCAGAGCGATCTGGAAAGGATCGATGGTCGGCTTCAGCTCCCACCAGAACTGGTGCAAGAGGCGCTCAAATTCAGCTTTGCCACGTTCCGTAATGATATATTCGGTTCTGCTGGCATGTCCTTCGCCAGTATCGGCGTTGCTTGCCTGCACCAGATCCTCTTCCGCCATTTTGCTGAGGGCAGAGTAGATCGAACCGTATCCAATGGTGGCCCATTTATCGGCCCCCCATTGTTCCAGTTCGCGGCGAATATCGTAGCCATGAATCGGTTGTTTATGCAGCAAAACGCCCAGAATAAGCAAGCGTATAGAAGACATTGTATCGTAATTTCAAACAACTATCGTACACAGATTGAGATCATTTGAGCTGCCTTATGAGCGACAGTCGGTCAGGCTAACAACTGCATTAATGCCTGCTCATAGGCAGCAAAGGTTTTATGGTCGAAGAGCACAAACATGACCTGCTGCAAGCAGGTCGGCTTTTTGATATGCTCAATGACCGTAGCAAGCGCGATGGGCGCGGCCAATCTCACAGGATAGCCGTAGGCTCCCGTGCTGAGCGATGGGAAGGCTATGCTCTTGACCTGATGTTGTTCCGCCAGGTTAAGGCAGCTCTGGTACGCCCCTGTTAGCAGCTGCTCTTCATCGCCGCGTTGGCGATAAAAGGGGCCAACTGCGTGATAAACATAGCGTGCCTTGAGATTGCCTGCTGCCGTAGCTACTGCGCTTCCTGTAGGGCAGCCGCCAATCTT
>DASTZT010000339.1:0-15142 GCA_035764225.1 Ktedonobacteraceae bacterium | reverse complement strand
AATTTGCGTTGTTCAAAATAGCAATGGCCCCGTAATGCCGCCAGACGCCACCGGTGTTGCTGGGGAATATGAGGGAAGTAGAGGCCGTCTAAAACAAAAATTGCTTCAGTGATATTTTTATTGGCGAGTAACTGCGCAGCTTCAATTCTGAGCTCTTCATAGAGTTTGTCTGGGCTGCTCTCGGCGGCAGCTTCACGGTGCTGCTGTGCCAGCGTGTTCAACTCCTCAAACGATAATTGAAGACGCTCGGCCAGATGGCGCAAACTTTCAAGAGATGGCTCTATTCTATTACGCTCGATTTGCGAGATAAGGCTGGTGCTATAACGACCGTCGGCAACTTCTGCTAATGAAAGATGCAAATGTTCGCGCGCCGCTCGAATACGTCCCCCCAATGTATCAGGAGAAACATGCTTAGACGGACGGGGCATAATCCTATGCCATCCTTCCTATTTTAGAGTTAAAAATCAGTAAGAAGAGAGTATATAACAATTAGAAGTAATTATAATCGATGCTAAAAAAAAATACAATCCCGTCTGCGTAAACGATAGGAATATAGCGTAAGTATAGTAGGCAAGTTGACTTTCTGTGCATATCTTGCCTGGAATCTCTGAGGCATCTTTGCTTAAAATGACGGGGCAAGGGAACTGAGAAGAATTCCTAATTGCATCATGGCTGCATTTGACCCATCCATATGGCTCAGTTACCGCATAGTACCAGTTAGAGAGGAATAGAGAAAAAAGTACTGTCCAGGCATGGCAAATCGTCTGCTATTAAAAATATAGAACTTTTGGTCTAGTAATCTCTTGACTTTCTGGGGCGAAGGCTGTATGCTGATTAGGCAATAAAAGCATTTCGAAAAGAGGTACAGGGTAGATGTCTCGTTCCCCCAAATCGTTGCCTTCCAGGCCGGATGAGCCGGAAGTAATCCAGGCGTCGCTTTCATTCTTTACGCCAGAGCAGCCAGACCAGACGGAAAGCAACGCTACTAGAACGGAGGGCAAAGCAACGTCACGAACAAAGAAGCAATCGGCCTATTCTGCTGCCGACATCCAGGTGCTTGAGGGCATTGCGGCGATTCGACATCGTCCGGGGATGTACATCGGTTCCACTTCCACTTCCGGTCTGCTCCATCTCATCTGGGAGGCGCTGGATAATGCCGTTGATGAAGCGGTGGCGGGCTTTGGCAAGCATATCTGGGCGAGCATTGACCAGCAAGGCTGGGTGACGGTGCGTGACGAGGGGCGCGGTATGCCGTTCGATCCCATGCTCTACCAGGGCGATTATCTGCCAGCCGCGACCGTTATTCTGATGATCCCGCACTCTGGGGGAAAGTTTGCCGAAGGAGCGTATAAAACAGCAGGTGGCCTGCATGGTGTGGGCGCGACCATCATCAATGCGCTCTCTGAAAAGCTAGAATTGATCATCTGGAAGGATGGACAGCAATTCTCCCAGATTTTCAGTCGTGGTACCTCCTTGCCGCATCACATTACTTCCTGCGACCCAAAATTGCATGGGACGCAGTTGCGTTGGCTCTATGATCGTGCGATCTTCGATCCCGATGCCTACTATTCCCTGGAGGCAATTGAGAGCCGCCTGAAAGCATCCACCTATCTCAATCGAGGCGTGACTTTCCATCTTGATGCGTGGGACGATGCTGAAAATCAGCAGGTGAGCCATACGTACTATTCGCGCGATGGCCTGGCTGACTATGTGCGCGATCTTGCCACGACCACCAGCCCGCCGCTGTTCAAGCACGTCATCGGGATGGCTAAAGAGAAGGACGATGTGCGCGTGGAGGTGGCGCTCCAGCCAACCACTGGCTATAAAATTTCGCTCTATAGTTACGCCAATGCGGTACGCACGCGCGATGGTGGGGTGCATGAAACAGGTTTTAAAGCGGCGTTAACAAAAGTTATTAATGATTATGCGATCAAACTGGGCGTGATTAAAAATCGCGAAAAAGAGGGTTTTAAGCCGGAAGTTATTCAGCAGGGTTTGAATGCGGTTATCTCAGTCAAGCTTGTCAATCCACAGTTTCAGGGCCAGACGAAAAATCGCCTGAATAATGCGCCTGTGGAGGGCATTGTGCGCTCGGTCGTCGATGAGGGGCTGAAAGACTGGTTCGAGAGCAATACCAGCACCGGCAAAGAGTGGCTCAAGAGAATTTTGCAGATGCAGAAGGCGCGCAATGAGGCGCAACTGGTGGAGGAGCTGGCGCGAGCTGGCACCAAAAAGAATGGCGAATTGATCGATACCAGTCTCTCAAAAAAGTTCTTGCGCTGCAATACGGCTGATCCTTCGCGGGCGGAATTGTTTATTGTTGAGGGCGATTCGGCGGGTGGGAGCGCTGGTCAGGGGCGTTTTTCGGACTTCCAGGCTGTCCTTAAGCTCAAGGGTAAACCATTAAATGTGGCGAAGGCCGATCTTAAAGGCATTGTTGAAAATGAAGAAATTCGCACGATTATCAATGTGCTGGGCACGGGGACGCGCGATGTTTTCGATATCAGCCGTCTCAAGTTTAACCGGGTGATTATTGCCACCGATGCCGACGTAGATGGTTTGCATATTCAATGCTTGCTGCTGACGCTGTTTCATCAGGAATTTAACGATCTAATCGAGCGCGGCTACGTCTATATTGCCTGCCCTCCGCTCTTCTCCGTCAAATATAAGGGCAAGGTCCACTGGCTGCTTGACGATGAAGCAAGGGAGCAATTTGTCAAGACGCATCCCGATGCGCAGGGGCTAGAGTTTAAGCGTTTCAAGGGCCTGGGTGAGATGAATCCCAAAGAGCTGCGTGATACCACCTTTGATCCCGCTCGTCGTGTGTTGAAACGGGTCACGATGGAGGACGGGGTATTGGCGGCCAGGCTGGTCGCGGAGTTGATGGAAGATAAAAATGCTGAAAGACGCCGTGTTTTCCTCGCTGAACATGCGCGTAAGATCAAAGAATTGGATGTGTAGAGATGGCTCGTACGTTACCTGAGAATTCAGCCGAGAACGCTGGTACGGAAACAGGCATTGTGCGCGAAGATTTCTCCGTTATTCTTGCCCAGGCTTTTGCAACGTATGGCCTCTCGGTAGTGACAGACCGGGCGCTGCCGGATGCGCGGGATGGTTTGAAGCCGGTGCAGCGCCGTATTCTGGCAGGGATGCGTGAGGCCCGTTATCTCTCCAGCCGACCGACCGTCAAAAGCGCCGAAGTTGTCGGCCTGATCCTGGGAAATTACCACCCTCACGGCGATGTCTCGGTCTACGAGGCGGCAGTACGTATGGCTCAGCCCTTTACGATGCGCTATCCCTTAATCGAAGGGCAGGGTAATATGGGCAGCGAGGATGGCGATGCTCCCGCCGCGTATCGCTACACCGAGATGCGGCTCTCTCCCCTGGCTGAGGCTATGATGGCCGATATGGAGCGCGAGACGGTGCCGCTTCATCCCACCTACAAGCAAGATCCGAAGGTTGTTGAGCCTGATTATCTACCCGGACGCATTCCGCCCGTGGTCAATCCGTCCAGTGGCATCGCTGTCGGCCTTTCTACCAATATTCCTCCGCATAACCTGAGCGAGGTGATGCGTGCGTGCATTGCTCTGCTGGATCGACCCGATATGAGCGTCGAGCAGTTGATGGGCTATATACCAGGGCCAGATTTTTGTCAGGGCGGGCGCATTATCGGCGTGGATGGCATCAAAGACTACTTTACCACCGGCAAGGGACGCATCATTGTGCGGGCGGAAGTGCGCCTGGAAGAGACGCCGCGCAGCCGTTCGCTGGTCGTGACCCAGATCCCACCGATTGGGCGCGATAAGGTCAAAGCCTCTATCGTGAAGGCGATTAACGCTCGCAAGCTTGAAGGCTTGATGCCCGATCTGCGCGACGAAAGCGACACGGAGAAGGGGATGCGCATCGTGCTGGAACTGCGCAAGGATGCCGACGCTGCCCAGGTGCTCTCGCAGCTCTTTAGCGAGACCGATCTGCAAGTGGCGCTCTCCTTCCAGATGGTCTACCTGTTTGGCTCGCCGATGCAGGCCGCACGCCAGCCGAAGCAGGTCGGGATGATCGAGCTGCTGAACTACTGGAATGCTCACCAGGTTGATGTGCTGGTGCGTCGCAGCGAGTTTGATCTGCGCAAGGCGCGTGAACGTCTGCATGTCGTCGAAGGCTTGATCGTGGGAGCAGCTCACGCGGATCGCATCGTCAAGATCTTCCAACAGGCTGAGGATCGTGCCGCCGCGCGTAAAACTATTGAGGCAGCCTATAAGCTCACGCCGATCCAATCAGACGTAATTGCCTCAATGACGCTGGCCCAGGTGACGCGGCTGGATGCGGGGAAATACGCCAAAGAAAAAGAGGAGCTGCAAGCCCGCATCGCCGAACTTGAACAATTGCTCTCTGATCGCAAGGCGTTGATTGCGTTGCTGAAGAAAGAGATGCAGCAGTTAATCAAGCAATTTGGCGATGCGCGCCGGACCGCGATTGATGGTGAGGCCCAGGCGCATACTCCCGTAAAAGAGGTCGCGAGCCTGCACGAGCGTGAGCCGGTGACTATCGCCCTGACCCGTTCGGGCACGATCAAAGCCCTGGCTGCCGATACATACAAGCCGAAAGGCAAAAATGGCGATGCCAGCTACGTTCCGGTGCGCGGCGATGAGCAGCTGTCTCAGATCATCGACTCCACCTCGCAGGATTACCTGCTGTGCGTCTGTTCTTCCGGGCGGGTTTTCCAGATCGCCACCCATCGTATCCCTGCTGGCATGCGTTCAACAAAGGGCGAGCCGTTGCGTAAGCTGCTAGAGCTGGCTGCGGGCGAGAGCATCGTGACTGCATTGCCCATTGAAGCCTATGATGAAGATCGCTATCTGGTCACTTTCAGCAAACTTGGCAAAGTCAAGAAATCGCCTTTAAGCGAGTATAAAACGGCGGATGTGGATGGTGTGCAGGATATGAAGCTGGCCGATGGCGATAGCGTGGTGGCCGCGCTGATCTCTCGTGGGCAGGGCGAGTACTTCGTAACCAGCGATGCGGCTCAGACGCTGCGTTTTAGCGATGAAGGGTTGCGTGCGCAAGGGCGCGTTGGGCAGGGCGTGGCTGCGATGGCGCTGGGCAAAGATGCCACCGTAGTGAGCGCGTCGTACCTGGATAGTGAGCAGGAGGTGATGACCGGCTTTATCAGTCTGCTGGTCGTGACCGCTCAGGGCACAGCAAAGAAGGTGCCGATTGGTCAGTATCCTCAAAAGGGGCGAGCCACGGCGGGCGTAGTGACGACGGAGCTGGCGGACAGGGATCGGATCTTGCTGACGATGCTCATCAAGGAAGAAGATCATTTGCTGGTACACTGGTCGGGCGCGAATGGCGAGCAAGTCACCGCGCTGAAAGCCAGAGACGTAAAAGCCTTTCCACGCGCGCGCAAAGGCCTTCCGCTGGTCGATGGGCGCATTAGTAGCGTGCTCAAGCTCTAGCGCCTGAAGCTGCTCAACAAATAGCCGAGGCCCAGGATGAGCAAGCCGAGGCCAGGGAGCCAGAGTGAGAGCGCGAAAGGAATAAACCAGGAAGGGGTCAGGCCCTTTGCCAGCAAATATTCGATGACGCCAACCACAATAACGAGAATCGCTGGTGAGAGTGCGCCCCGACTGATATAGCTGCGGCGCGCCGCCAGGGCGATCACAAATAAGCCTACACCTATAGCGAGAATATAGGCCGGAAGAATTTGATTGCCAGGAATAATTTGCTTGAAGGCCAGCAATACAGCAATTCCCAGCGCGGTCGTCAGGCAACTGGCGATCACCAGATGCGTTGGATTAACTAAAGCGGCCACAAGCATACCCAGGCCAAGCAGCAATATTCCTATCGGATAGGTCAATGGATTAAGCCTGAGTAGCCATGCCGCGACGAGCGATAGACCTCCTAGCACAAGTAGGATATACGCTTGTCGCAGATTAGCCCGTGTTGTTACTGGCGCTTTGATTGTTCTTCGCATAGCAGAAGCCCTCCCAAATACGTTATTGTATCACGCAGGTGGTGATAGAACCCGTTGCTTTGCTAATCTGCCTGGTTCTATGCACCTTACTGCTACAGCATTAAACAACGAGCGTGATATGTTTCACGCTCGTTGTAAGGATGTATCTCTAGTTGTCGCAGGGCACGGCGAGCGACTCACGGAATGATGCTAAAGCTCAGCTCCGTCGGTTGGTCTCTCTGTGCGCACGACCTCGATTGAGCAGTGGGTCACCAGGGCACAGATGGCTCCAATTGCTGCCAGCTGGGGAGCGGCCAGCATGCCTACCACGCCGATGGTGAGCGGAATTTCCATGATGCTGTGACCATCTTGCTTGATAATAATGCGGCGCACATTGCCCTCATGGATCAGTTCTTTAACTTTGGCAAGCAACTGCTCTCCAGCTACCTGTAACTCTTCATATGCCGGTCTCTGCTGGATATTGGGATCTGTCTGAGTCATAATAGTTCCTCTCTTTTATGTATCTTTACCGTTATACTACGTATCAAAAGTGGTAGCCGTTACTGCAAAGGTGGCAGTGAATGCAATGCTATCACCTATCCCCTTTTGTATGCTCAGCTCCATCAGTTTTCTACAACGTATGGCCATGTTGTATATTGCCGTCATTTTCATTATGACGACTTCGTCTATATATACGCAGATATGGGCATTGGGTTGGGAAAAATATCACAAAAGGTTTTTACTTTCGCCTTGCTCATTGGGCGCTTCGATCAGATGTGAAACGATCATCTCGCTATATTCCTATAGCGATGTCTGGTATGATGTGGTAGAGCAAGGGCGTTTTGCAGTAAGAAATTGGTAGGTGTTGTATGGCTTATTTTCTGGCAAAGACCGATCCTGCAACCTACTCGCTTGAACAATTAGAGCGGGATAAAACGACTACCTGGGATGGTGTGCGCAATGCCCAGGCGGTACGCGTGATTCAGGCGATGCGTCCGGGCGATCAGGTCTTGATTTATCATAGTCAGGGCGAGGCCGCGATTGTGGGATTGGCCGCTGTTATTTCAGAGCCACGTTCCGATCCGCAAGGTAGCAAAAGCTGGGTCATCGATCTGGCGTTTGTGCGCCGTTTTGCGCAACCCATCACACTACGTGAGATCAAGGAAAGCCATTTATTCGACGATTGGAGCCTCGTTCGGCAAGGGCGGCTCTCGACCATGAGTGTGCCTGATATTGTTGTGACCTGGTTCAAAGAGAAAAAGATCCTATAAGCTTTTTTCAAGCAAATAAAACTGGTTGGCGAGGAGCATTTTTTATGGATACGAATGCCGTCTGGTATATCAATGGTCGCTGGGTCCACCCCAACGAAGCCTCGATTTCGATCAATGATGTAGCGGTGTTGCGTGGCTATTGTGCTTTCGAGGCGTTGCGCACCTATCATCGGCGTCCATTTCACCTGGATGCCCACCTGCAACGACTCTTCCGCTCGGCGGCGCTGATGGAACTGGATATGCCCTACACACAGGCTGAGATAGCGGTAGTGATTCAGGAAGCGATTGCACGCAACCCCTATATCCACGCCGCTATTCGTATTCTTGTCACTGGCGGCGAGAGCGAAGATGGCATTATCCCTTCAGGCGATCCCGTGCTGGCTGTGCTGATTACTCCGCTTGGCGAGCGTGATATGGAACGCTTTGCGCGCGGGATCAAACTGATCACTACGCACCTGCAACGCGTCTTACCGGAGGCTAAAACCTCGAACTATGTGGCGGCAATCCGAGCGTTGAAAGAGGCGAAGCAACGGAATGCCTCGGATGCCCTTTTCGTTAATGAGCAAGATCATGTATTGGAGGCGACGCGCAGCAACTTTTTTATCTTCCGGGGCGATACTCTGGTAACGCCACGTTCCGGGGTCTTAATCGGTGTGACGCGCAATGTGGTGCTGGAACTGGCGCAGGGTCGCTTCCCCATCGAGGAACGTCCCATTTTGCTGAGCGAATTGGCGCAGGCGGATGAGGCGTTTATTAGCGCATCATCACGAGAGATTACGCCCGTAGTGCAGATTGATGAGCTAACGATTGGCAACGGTAAGCCGGGGCCACGCACCTACGAGTTGGAGCAACGTTTTATCGCAATGGTCGAGCGGGGAGATTTTTGAGCTGTTGCGCTGACAAACAATATTTTCCGCTCAATTTGAAACGGTTTTTGTGCTGAAGATTGGATCGCAAAAGCAACCTTGTCTTTAGAGGGACAAGGTTGCTTCTCTGCTGTCTCGTGTGAAAATGGAAAAAAGCAAGCTATCCAACGGATGTTGGCACTACCTCTGCTACCGTAGCGAAGGCAGCGTCAATAATGTCCAATCCTTCCTGCAACTGCTCATCTGGAATGTTCAAGGGTACGAGCACGCGTATAATATTATCGTACATGCCCGTTTTGAGCAGCACCAGGCCGAGTCTATGCGCGACGGCGACAACCTCGCTGGCGGTATGGGGATCTGGCTCCCTGGTGGCGCGATCCTTGACAAACTCCATCGCTACCATCGCTCCCAGCCCGCGCACTTCGCCTATCGCCGGGTAACGCTGTTGCAATTGTGAGAAGCGTTCCAGCACAATCTTGCCGATGGTTTGCGAACGTGTTGCCAGATCTTCTCGTTCAAACAGATCGAGTACTGCCAGGGCGGCGGCACAGGCGACGGGATTGCCGCTATACGTGCCTCCTAATGTACCGGGCGGGGGCGCATCCATAATGTCTGCTCGCCCAACGACGCCGCTAATTGGCATGCCAGCTCCCAACGATTTGGCGATAATCATCATATCAGGCTCGACCCCATCGTGTTCGACCGCGAACATTTTGCCGGTACGACAGAAGCCGGTCTGAATCTCATCGGCAATGAAGAGAATGCCATATTTCTCACAGAGCGTCTTCAGATCACGCAAAAATCCCGGTGGTGCGATCATAAAGCCGCCCTCGCCCTGCACCGGCTCAATCACAATAGCCGCCACCTGGTCCGGTGCCACTTCTCCGATGAACATGCGCTCAAGCTCTTTGAGGCAGAAACGTGACGCTTCTGCTGGTGTCATCTGCATGCGGTAGGAATAGGGGAAAGGCGCGCGATAGACTTCCGGCGCATAGGGGCCGAAGCGGTATTTATAGGGTTTGACTTTGGCGGTCATGGTCATGGTCATCAATGTGCGCCCATGATAGCCGTTATCAAAGGTGATAATGGCCGGTCGCCCTGTGGCATAGCGGGCGATCTTGACCGCATTTTCCACGGCCTCCGCTCCGCTATTGAGGAAAAGCGCCTTCTTAGGGAAATCGCCGGGCGTGAGCCTGACGACGCGCTCTGCCAGGGCGACATATGGCTCATACATCATCACGCTAAAGCACGTATGGGTGAATTTCTCGGCCTGCTCTACGATAGCCTGAATAACCTCCGGGCGGCTATGTCCAATGTTCATGGAGCCGATGCCGCCAGCAAAATCGATAAAGCGATTGCCGTCCACATCCTCTATGATTGCTCCGTCCGCTTTAGCCGCGAAGACGCTCATAGTGGAGGCGACGCCACGAGCAACGAACTCCTGCCGACGGTTCTGTAGCTCCTGCGATTTTGTTCCGGGAATGTTCAGATGTGCTTTGCTGCTGGTCATACGTTGCCTGCCTTGATGAGAAAATAAATAGTACGGCCTACCAGGAGTAAAGCAGTATCGCCACAGCCGCGCCTGCTTTACCCTCATTTTACCATAATTTCCATCAGGCAGATTGGCCGAGGAAAGTTAATCCGTGCCCTTTTTCAAATAAGGCTCTATTTCTTGTAGTAAAGGATCGACCATTGTGCTGGTGCGTGGCAGAGCCTGAGGGATGCGCCCCGCTTTAGACGATTTTACCGCGTAGAGAGCTTGCATCAAGGCTTCCCTGAGGCGGCGGAACTCATACTCTACCTGTTGTCCTGCCTTCACTTCTTGCTGCATCCTTTGGAAGCGGGACAGCAAATTATTCAATGGGACGGCAACTTGCCAGAGCACATTGCCCGACGACAACGGAACCCGGCTGCTCAAGTCGCCATTGGCCACACGAATGTGCGTATCGACGATGATCTGAATACTGTGCTCCAGTTGCCATTTTTGTTGTGCAACGGCGCGCTCTTGTTCCGCTACCATATGCTCCAGGTTGGCAATCACCTCGGCGCGGTCGGCGCGGGCAATCGCAAGATTGGCGCTTCTCACCCAGAGCCAGATGACCCCTGTAATAACCGCGTGAACAATAATGGGGCGGATACGAATGGCGACGGTATCAGTGAGCAGCATCGCCGCGAAAATAGCATTATGGGGCTGCAAGGTAATGTCAGCTTCGATAAATATTAAGTTAACCAGGGCAAAAGCTGCCAGTACCCAGCCGTTGGGGGGTAACAATGAAGCCGCAAAGATTTCGACAAAGACCAGGATATCATAGAGCTGAATAGTGCTTGGGCTTAATGGTGTGGAAAGGATCACAGAAGCAATAGCCACGTTAAAGCCCACCGGGATGATAAAGCCCGCTACATTGGTGTATCCTCTGCGATTGAACTGGGAGGAGAGGATAACCAGCAGGACAATAGCACCCGCCGCCACGGCAATAAAATGATTTGGCCCAAAAATGCCGATAGGGATGGCTAGAGAAAGCACGATGGAGGCGAAAAATAACACCGTGCTGGTGAGCCTCCCACGACGTGCGCGTTCTCGTTGCGCCAGTGGTGCGGTTTCAGGCGGCTCTTGAGGAGCTGTAAGGCGATACCACCACTCTATTGGACTCTTTTGTTTCCTGAATGTAGGATCTTGTTCAATGAGTACGCTGGGCGCTCTGGATTCTTGTTCAGCATAAGGATAACTCTCAGCAAATGGGGGGCGTGTTTGCATATTCATAAATATCTCAAACTCCTTCTTTACTTGCTTGACCCTTTCTGCATGGCACGAAATAGGGAAAAAACGGCATCAAGGGTTAACTGGATACGCTTAGTAGCGTCGTAAAAAAATAAATCCCTCCCGGACCAGGGTCTGAAGAATAGTATCGATATATTCTGGAGGGAGCGATAGGAGGCGAGCGATCTCCTCCACTGTTTTTTCTCCAGTTGAGAGCTGGTAGACAAAGCGATATTGACGAGGCCAGTTGCCAAGTTGCTCTCTTGGTATCTCATATGCCTGGACGGGAAAAACTCTTGGTGTGGGCTGCCATGAAGGTGATGTCTGTGTTCTTTGTGGAGGAAGTAATGGTGATGAGGAGGGGGGGGGTGTCGGCATCATCGCTGATGATGGCAAGGGAACAGTCGGAGGAGCAGGAAGATATTCCCACTCTAGAATTCCTTTGTTCATCAACATCTGAAAAGCTTCCTCTCCCATGAGCACCGGTTCTCCATTATATGCAATCACACAGGATACTACTTTCCCAAAAGACAGACTCACATAAGCCTGACAATCTTTTTTGATATCAGCCACTTGCTTCACGGTTGTGCGTAATTCACCGCTCTGGTTAGCTAATACTCGCAAAATGGTTTGTAAATCGATAGAATACAAAGCAACGATGTACCTCCTTATCGCGAGCTATATGGCTGCTGTTTATGCTGGCACCGCTATCCCAACTTCAATCAAGTATAGCAGCAATCAGTGCATGAGCATAGGGATATCTGGCTATTTCTATTACTTTTAATGAAAATTTTATGCGTTTTTTACACTTTTATATTAAACTATACAGGGATCTTTTTAGCCCGTGCCAGGCTTTCACGTCGCTCAAGATACTCGTGCCTGATCTATAGGTAATATGGCGTGTAGCCACGTCCATTCACTTGAGTTTCGATCAAACACTTTCCACGTATCCTGTTCTGTAGATGAAGAGAAGGAGAATCTATGACAACACCCGCAGATTTCTCATCCGAAGCAAATTCCCCTGCCGATGAAGAAGCGACCAGCAGCGATAGGTTAGGAGTGGCTACTCTAGAGGTTGATGCTACCCGGCAAGAGCCAGATGCTGACGCCTTTTATCAAGTGCCAACTCAATCGGTAAGCTGGCTCTACCGCATTCTCTTCGGTGTGGCCGCAATTGTGATTGGCGTTGACAATGTCACCATTAAACAACTGATTCTCCCGGCGCAAATGGCGCAGATCGACCCTACCAACAAGATCGCGGCTTTTACCCTGGTGGCATCGGTGGGCGCGCTTGCTGGTGTGATTAGTTCGCCGCTTGTGGGGGCTTTATCGGATCGCACAACGTGGAGGTGGGGACGGAGGCGCTCATGGTTGCTGATAGGTGCGGTGGGCGTGGCGCTGGGTCTGGTAATTATGGGGGTGGCGACGACGGTCTGGGAGGTGCTGGTAGGCGAGATCATCGTCCAATTTGCCGCCGATGCTCTATTGTCTGTTTGTACGGCGATTATTCCCGATCAGATTCCGCTCCAGCAACGAGCCTCAGCCTCGGCGTTTGTGGGGATGGCTCCATTAGTCGGTGGGGCAGTGGGCATTATTTTGATTTCCCGTCTCACCAATGTGTTGACCCATCCTGCCCAGGCATATTTTATCCTTGCTGTTACCTCGGTCCTCTTTGTCTTTTCGTTCCTGACCGTATTTCGAGAGCAAGCATTGCCGCGCAAGCTGGTGAAGCCGTTCCGGCTCGCTACCCTGCTATCCGAGTTCTGGGTCGATCCCAGGCGCTATCCCGATTTTGGCTTTGTCTGGCTTTCAAGGGCCTGCGCCTTCTTTGGCTACCAGGTGTTGATCACCTATGTGCTATTTTATTTGCAGGATGTGATTCATCTGGCTCGCGCCGATCAGGGAGTGGCGGCTTTCCAGATTAGTTCGACCGTGGCGCTGCTCATTGCGGCTATTGTCAGTGGCATTCAGGCTGATCGTATCCAGCGTCTCAAGCCTTTCGTCGTGGCGGGTGCGCTGGTGATGGGAGCTGCTTTATTTGCGATTGCGTTTATCCCGGTCTGGCCAGTATTTCTGGCGGCTGGAGTCGTGCTTGGTCTAGGCTTCGGGGTGTATCTGGCGGTCGATCAGGCGCTGGCGGTCAAAGTGCTGCCAAGAGCTTCGGCGCGAGGGAAAGATCTAGGCCTGATCAATACGGCGATCTTTATTCCCCTGATCGTGGGGCCATTAATTGGCGGCTTTGTGCTGAACACCTCCCATAATTACACGGTGCTCTTTGCTATCGCAGCGGTCTTTATGCTGTTGGCGGCAGTGTTTATTACGCCGGTGAAATCGGTGCGGTAAGCGGGTCATTGCTGGCAGCCTTCAAAGGAGAACGAACCTGGAAGGAAGCTTTCCAGGTTCGTTCTTTAGAAAAAGGGGTCAGAAAAGTCGGGATTATGCCACTCCGCCCAGTGGCTGCGCTTTATCGCGTTTTAACAGCTTCTCCGCTGCCTCTTTCAAACGGGCCTCGCTACGAACGCCGAAACCTGGCAGTTTGCGGATCTGCTGCTGATGAGCGGCCCACCACAGCTTTTTAGGCGAATCAATGCCTAGCTCTTCGTGCAAGCGAATGGCGGTGTAAGGTCCAATATGCTCGACGGCCATCAGAGTACGGACGCCCACCGGTAATGTCTGCATGCAAAGGCCGTTCTGGAAGGTCATGCTGCCGAGTTGGATAAGTTCCGCGATGCGGGTGCGCAAACGTTCCCCTAATCCTGGGATAGGCAGCATTTCACCTCGTGCAAGCATATCGGCGGCAGGCTCCAGCAGATCCAGCACTCCACGAGCCGCATTACGATACGCCTGAATGCGATATGGATTGCCATGCTGCGCTTCTAGCAAGTCAGCAATCCCTGAAAGAACCTCAGCGATCTGGCGATTTGTCACCTGTGGACGCATGCCCGGTTCTGGCTCCATGCCCGGCAACATTGGCTGCATCAGGCGCTTGCTTGCTCTGGCTGGTCTTGACGGTAAAATTTGGATGGTCTGGGTAAGTTGCATAATGCTCATATGTGCTGCCCCCCTTCTTATGCGGGTGCATCCTGGACTACTCTCTCTCTACTTATTCTTTCAAAGGTACAAAAACCTGGTGATAGCTGCGCCTTAGTGTACAAGATACATTGAAATCATGTTCTAATTATACCATGAAACAAAAGGGGCGTCAAATCTAGCAAACCGTTTCTTGCGGCTGGAATTGGGTACTTGTGAAGTTAATGGTTGCTGGCGATAATAGCGGCTGAGTTGGTAGCGACACACTTGCCCAAAAGCTGAACTGACCGTAGAATAAAGAAACGTAGGGGCAGGGCTTGCCCCTGCCCTAGTAGCAAAGGAGTGCCGAATGAGCGAGGTTACTGAACTACTGCGGCAACTGGTTGCCATAGACTCTATCAATCCTTCCCTGGTGCCAGGTGGAGCGGGCGAGGGAGAGATTGCTCGTTTCGTTGCAAGCTGGCTTGAGCATGAGGGGCTGGAGGTGCAGATAGACGAGGCGTTGCCGGGGCGTCCTAATGTCATCGGGATTGCGCGTGGTTCGGGAGGAGGGCGTTCATTGATGCTTAATGCGCATATGGACACGGTAGGCGTGGAGGGCATGGAACGCCCGCACGATCCTTATGTTGTTGACAACCGTCTGTATGGGCGCGGAGCCTTCGATATGAAGGGCGGGCTTGCCGCGATTATGCTGGCCGGTAAAGAGGCAAAAAAGCTGCAATTACGTGGCGATGTGATTGTAACGGCGGTGATGGACGAGGAGTACGCCAGCGTTGGCACGCAATCAATAGTGAAGCAATGGAAGGCGGATGCGGCAATCGTGACCGAGCCAACGGGTTTAGATATTTGCATCGCTCATAAGGGATTTGCCTGGTTTGAAATTGAGACGATTGGTGTCGCGGCGCATGGCTCGCTGCCGGATGTGGGTGTTGATGCGATTGCGAAAATGGGCAGAATACTGCTAGGGTTGGAGGAGCTAGAGCGGTCTTTACGCGCTAAGTCATCTCATCCCTTACTTGGTAGCGGTTCGGTGCATGCCTCGTTGATTGAGGGGGGACAGGAGATTTCCAGCTATCCGCAACGCTGCGTTTTGAGCCTGGAACGGAGAACGCTGCCCGGCGAATTTGATGTCAAGGCAGAAATGCAGGAATTGATCGATCAAGCGGGGCGCTCCGATGCCGCCTTCAAAGCCGTATTGAGATCGGGGCTGACGCGCCAACCATTTGAAGTGTCTGAACACGAAACCATTGTGCAACTTTTAATC